>DATJZH010000385.1:0-2173 GCA_035499215.1 Streptosporangiaceae bacterium
GTCTATCTGTACAACCGCGAGGTCCCGATCTCCTACGACCTGTGGGTCGGCCTGGCTAAGCGGCTGGACTGGCTGGCCAGGCACTGGCAGGAGCCGGACGAGGGGATCTGGGAGATCCGCGGCCCGCGGCAGCGCTTCACCTATTCCGCGCTGATGACCTGGGTGGCCTATGACCGGGCGCGCCGCCTCGCGTTCGGCCGCGGGCTGCCTGCCCCCGTAGAGCGGTGGCGCAAGCTCGCCGCGACGGCACACCGGTTCGAGCAGGAGTCCTGCTGGGACTATGAGCTCCAGGCCTACGTCATGTACCTGGGCAGCAAGCTGCTCGATGCCTCTGTGCTGGTTATGCCGCCGGTGAAATTCGCCGGCCCGACCGACCCGCGGTTCCTGTCGATGCTGGACCGAATCAGCGCCGAGCTCGCTTCCGACAGCCTGCTCTACCGATACGCCAGCACCGGGCACGACGGCATCGTCGGCGGCGAGGGAACATTCAACCTGTGCTCCTTCTGGTACGTCGAGGCGCTCACCCGTGCCGGCCGCGTGCGGGAGGCGAGGATGATCTTCGAAAAGATGCTTACCTACGCCAACCACGTCGGCCTCTATGCCGAGCAGATCGACGCCTCGGGCGAGGCGCTTGGCAACTTCCCGCAGGCGTTCACTCACCCGGCACTCATCAGCGCAGCCGTGAACCTTGACCGCGCGCTGGACCGCCAGTAGCCACTTAGTCCCGGGGAATCGCCCACGACCGTGACCAGCCGGATCTGTGCGCAGGCCGACGTGAACCGTCGCCGGGCAGCCTTGGGAGGCGTGCCGTTCCGGACTCGCCGGGCCTTGGGAGTTGGGAGGCGTGCCGTCCCGGACTAATGGCGCGTGAAGCGATCCCGTCGCGATCGCCGGCCGGCCCGCCGATCCGTCCGCGACGGCCGCACCAGCCCGCTGCGGCGGATCCAGACCCCGCCGACCAGCGAGAACGCGCGGATATGAACGGTGGGCGCACCCGGGTCTGGCTCCGGCCCGGCTTCGACCCGAGTACCGCCGATCAGGCTGAAGCCCGACGCCTCGACCCGGATCCCCGCGGGAACCCCGACCCGGACCCCCCCAACCAGAGACACCTTAGTCAGGGTGACCTCCGGGGCAGCCAGCTGTGCCTGGCTCAGATCAAGCCGGGTGCCGCCGACAACGCTGATCACGATCACGTGGCGGTCCATCCGCCACGGCCCGGAGACTCTGAGGCCGCCGATCGGTGAAACGTGCCAGGAGGGCCCGGCCGGGGCCCGTTCCGCGACGGCGGCACCGGCCGCGCTCGCGTCCGCCGGAAGATCCGCGACGAGGCGGCGGAGCTCAGCCTGGGTCCGGGCCGCGATGGCACGCTCCATTCGCTGGCTGAATTCCTCCAGGGTCAGCCGCCCGTCTCCGGTAGCCGCGGTCAGCCGCTCGACGGTCGCGTCCCGCTCGGCGTCGGACGCCCGGATGCCCGCAGCTGGCTCACCGTCGCCTGTGATCTCGCCCATTGCTGCCTCCGGCCCGCGGAGTCGTGCTTGCCCGCGAACTCATGCGACAGAGATCACTGGCCCGATCGTGTAAAGGCTACGCGCCTGACGGGCGATCAGGCGGGGCCGACGCTCGCAAGGACCGCCCCCCGAGCGCCTCGGGCCGGGTGAATTGCGGCCAATGGCCCGTAGGCAGGTCGATGTAATCGACGTCGCGGATCTTCGCAAGCTCCCGCGAGGCTGGTTCCCCCTGCTCCATCCACTTCCGGAACATCGCACCCGAGAACTGGCACGCGATGACGGTGACCGGCACGTCGCAGCGACGCTCGTCGCAGAGCTGCTGCGGGTCGCGCGCGACGTGCTCAGGCGAGGGGATCGCGCGCTCGCGGAACGCAGCGCGCAGCTCGTCGAGGTCAACGAGGTCTTCCTCCTCGAAGAACGACCAGCCCGGCAGCGGGACCTCGCCGTTGTCGGCCGGAAATCCGTCGTTGATGACCCCGCCGGCACCAAGTGGCCAGCTGTCGACGTAGACGACGCGGGCGACACGGTCGGGCCGGGCGTCGACCGCGGCATAGGCGATCGCGCCGCCGCCGGAGTGTCCGACGAGCACGACTTTGCCGTCAGCCGGGTCGACGGAACCGATCACCTCGACGACCGCGTCGACGTGGTCGCGCAGGGAGATCTCG
>DATJZH010000386.1:0-8972 GCA_035499215.1 Streptosporangiaceae bacterium
GGGCGTGATCAGGCATTGCTTCCAGCTTGACATGATCGGCTGGGCGCGTCCGCTGTCAAGGCCCTGCGGCCCCTTCGGGGTGGCCTTCGGCCAGCCTGGACAGCGGCCCGCTCCCAGCTCGGGATTGGCGGCTATGAAAGCAAGGCGGGCTGTGAGCCAGTGCCGGGCGGGGCACGCCGTCCCCGTCCGTAGCCTCTGAGGTGCAAACCAGAACAGAAAACAACGGAAAGGAAACGGCGTGCGCGCCTCCAGGCTATGGGCCAGAATGCTCGGCTGCGAGAACACGGTGATCGAAGCCGTGGACTGGCACCAGGAAGACACCGGCGCCGACGCCGGGCAGCTGATGGTCACCGTGCACGTGCGGCCGCGCAAGCGGCAGGCCAGCCGGTGCGGGATCTGCGGCAGGCGGCGGCCTGGCTATGACGCCGGTGCCGGGCGCCGCCGATGGCGAGCGCTGGACCTGGGCACGGTGCGGGCCGGGCTGCAGGCCGCCGCGCCGCGGGTAGCATGCCCCGAGCACGGGGTGGTGGTGGCCGCTGTTCCGTGGGCACGCCACGACGCCGCGCACACCCGGTTCTTCGACGACCAGGTCGCCTGGCTGGCCGCCGCATGCTCGAAGACCACGATCACGGCGCTGATGCGGATCTCCTGGCGCACCGTCGGGCACATCATCGCCCGGGTGTCGGGCGAGGCCGAGGCAGCCGCCGGCCGGCTCGCCGGGCTGCGCTGCATCGGGATCGACGAGATCTCCTGCAAGAAAGGCCATAAGTACCTGGTCATCGTGGTCGACCACGACACCGGGCTGCTGATCTGGGCCATGCCCGGCCGCGAGACCAGCACCGTGCACGCCTTCTTTGACCAGCTCGGCGAAGAGCGCACCAGGCTGCTCACCCACATCTCCGCCGACGGTGCGGACTGGATCTCCGGGCCGACGGCCGCCCGTGCTCCGCAGGCAGTCCTGTGCGCCGGCCCCTTCCACGTGGTCTCCCGGGCCACCGGCGCCCTCGACGAGGTCCGCCGCGAGGTCTGGCGCACCGCCCGCCAGGCCGGGGCCATCACGGTGGTCCGGCACGGCAGCCGGACGATCCGCAGTTCCTCCGGCGACGCCAAGAGCCTCGCGCGCGCCCGCTACGCGCTGTGGAAAAACCCCGGAAACCTCACCGGCCGCCAGGAAGCCAAGCTCGCCTGGATCGAGAAGACCACCCCTACCTGTACCGCGCCTACCTGCTCAAGGAAGGCCTGCGGGTGGTATTCCAGCTCAACGGCGAAGAAGGCAAGGAAGCGCTGACGCGCTGGCTGTCCCGGGCGGCCCGCTGCCGCATCCCCGAATTCGTCGAACTCGGGCAGAAGATCCGAAAGCACCTTCCGAACATCCACGCCACCCTCGACCACGGGCTCAGCAATGGCCTGATCGAATCGGTGAACACCAAGATAAGGGTCATCACACGAATGGCCTTCGGATTCCACAACCCCGCCGCCCTCATCGGTTTGGCCATGCTCGCCCTCGGCGGCCTCAGGCCCGCCCTGCCCGGAAGATGATCAAGAATCTACCCACGGAACCGGCAGTAGGGCCTCACATGACCCGCTCGTGCACTGAATCTGCCGCGGCCCGGTCACGGCTGCCGGTCAACGACCCAGCGCAGCCACTGCGCGGTAGCGCGCAGCGGTCCGAGACTGCGGCAGAATCCGCGACGGGCCAGGTCGTCAGTTATCTCCTGGGCGGCGATCTGCAGTCCGAGGAAAGTGTCTACGCCCGGGAAGTAGCCGCCGAGCGTGGCGGCACCCGAGGCGTAGATGGTCCCTGATCCGCTCTCGGTTCCGCGCAGCTCGAAGTTGCGCTTGACATCAAGCCGCCCAAGCGGGTTGCGTCCGGCGCCCGAGTGCGTCAGCAGGTCGGCCAGTACCCGGTGCTCGGCAATGTCGGCCTCGAGGCCAGTGCAGTCGATCACGAAGTCCGCGGCAACCCTCGCCGGACCCTCCGGGGTCCTGACCTGGCTCACAACCATCCCGTCCGCCAATCGCATCTGGTCGACTGTCCCGGACATGGTGCGGTACCAGCCGCCGGCCCGGCCCTCCCGCATCTGCGCTTGCCAGCGCCGCCGCTGTACTGTGTTGGTGCCGCCCATCAGCTTGTAGGCTCGAGCCCGCTCATCACCTTCCAGCTTTCGCATTCGCGCCTTCAGCTGCCCGCCCCATACTGATTTCGGATAGTTGAAACCCTGATACGCGAAGCCATCCCCGCCCTTTCGCCGGTTCCATGAATTCGGCCCATGTGACCCGGACACATAGGTGCGAAACAGATGCACGATCTCTGTCGGCAGCCCGAACTTTGCGCGATCATCCATCAGCCGCTGAATTATTCGTGAGGCTACAATGCCTCCGCCGCGGAGCATTACGACGACATGCTTAGCGCGCGCCAGCTCATAGACGTGCTCGTGATCCTCATAAGCACTGACCACATGATGGAAGTCCTGCTGAGTCGTGCGAAATTCTTGCAGTTCCGGGAGGAACTTCAGGCCGGGATAGCCAACCGCCAGGTGAACGAATTCAGAGCGGAACGCGATCCGCTTGGCCGGCGCCGTTCCAGCCGGTGGTGTAAGGATGGCAAAATATCCACCACCGTGTCGGCGTCGTACCATTCTCACCTGCCCGTTAACCAGCATCTGGCGGTATCCGATCCGCTTCGCCTCACGCTGGAGCCCGTCAAAGACCTGCCCCACCCTCGGCGTGTAGTAGTCAGCCCAGATAGGTTCCACCAGAACTTGCCAAAGCAGCTTCGGGCTCTTTTCGCGCAATGCCTCCCCCAGGGCATAGGATGGAAAGCCCCAGATGTTATCCGGGCGGGACGCCGAGTCCGAGCGGATCCGCTCCGGCAGCGGGATCTGAGATACGCGGGTCAGGTACCCGTAGGTCTGCCAGGGAAAATCGAGGTTCGACAGAACCCGCATCTGACGCGTGGCGACACCAGCGATGCGCAGATAGTCCACTGTAACGAACGACCCGATCCCGCCGCCGACCGTCACGAACGGAACGTCGACCACCGGGATCCCGGCAGCATGCACCATCGCATCGCTCCACCATCCGGAGCTCAGCAGCTCATCGGTCATGTCGCCGTCTGCGCGCGGCGGCGGCCGCAGCGCGACTGTAGCGTCCTGAGCTTGCCGCCTGGCCAGCGCCAGCTGACCATTCGGCTCTTCCCTGCTGACCTGTTGCATTGTTCTTCTCTCCCGCAGAAAGCGCATTCGTACCGACCTTGACCGACTTCCGCCGTGGCCTCAGTAACGGGAACAGGGGTGCCGCATCTGATGAATGACGGCATATCTGATTTCACCCTGGCTGAGGCACCGCCGGGTATCGGCGTCCCCTCCGGCGGCTGGTGCCGAGCCGTTAGCGTAAGTACGACAGCGACACGCGAAGCGGTTCACGCCCCGCTCGGGCTTTTCCCGCGTGCCATGGCGCAACCGGCTGATCCCCGGCCGCGGCCAGCGTGCTGGTGGCGGCCGCATGACCGCGCACGGCGGGCACCTGAGCCCCTGGCCGGGCTCGCGCGTGCGGGACGGCTATCTGGCGCGTGACTGGATGGCGGTGAGCGCGATCGTGTAGATGATGTCGTCGACCAGGGCGCCGCGGCTGAGATCGTTCACCGGCTTGGCCAGGCCCTGCAGCATCGGGCCGACGCTGACGACGTTGGCGCTGCGCTGCACCGCCTTGTACGTGGTGTTGCCGGTGTCGAGGTCGGGGAAGATGAAGACGCTGGCGCGCCCGGCCACCGGGCTGCCGGGCCGCTTGGCCTGCCCGACCGACGCGATGGCGGCGGCGTCGTACTGCAGCGGGCCGTCGACCGCCAGGCCGGGCTCACGCGCGCGGACGATCCGGGTCGCCGCGGCGACCTTGTCGACGTCCTTGCCCACCGCGGAGGTGCCGGTGCTGAAGCTGATCATCGCCACCCGGGGCTCGATGCCGAAGGCACGCGCCGACGCCGCGCTCTGGATCGCGATGTCGGCCAGGTCCTCGGCGTCGGGCCGGGGGTTGATGGCGCAGTCGCCGTACACGACCACCTCGTCGGGCAGGCACATGAAGAACACCGACGACACCAGGCGGCTGCCGGGCCTGGTGCCCAGGATCTGCAGCGCCGGGCGGACCGTCGCCGCGGTGGAGTGGACCGCGCCCGCGACCATGCCGTCCACCTCGCCCTGCTGGAGCATCATCGTGCCGACCATGATCGGGTCGGCGAGGTGATCGCGCGCAATGCCCTGGGTCCAGCCGCGGTGCCGCCGCAGCCGGGCCAGCGGGGCGACGTAGCGCTCGGCTATCGCGCGGGGATCGGCCACGGTGACGCCGTCGGGCAGCCGCAGCCCGAGGCCGCGGGCCAGCGCGGCCACCTCCTCGGGCGGTCCCAGCAGCACGCTGCGGGCGATGCCCTGCCCGGCGCAGGCGACCGCGGCCTGCAGGGTGCGGGGCTCGGTGCCCTCGGGCAGGACCACGCAAGCGCCGGCGGCGCGGGCCAGCTCGTCCAGCTGGTACCGGAACGCGGCCGGGCTGAGCCGGCGCGGCCGCGAGGAGCTGGGCAGCGACTCCAGCCAGGACACGTCCAGCGCGTCGGCGATGCTGTCGACCACGCCCCCGATCCGTTCCAGGTCGTCAACCGGAAGCCCGGGATCGAGGTCACGCACCCGCGTCGCGGTCTGGTAGCTGTCGTCGCCGACGACCAGGATGGGCAGCCCGGTGCCGGACGCAGCCCGGGTGAGCTGGCAGATCCGCGGGTCCGGCTCGATCCCGGCGCTCAGCAGCAGGCCGGCCAGCCGGATTCCGTTGAGCGCGGCAAGGCAGGCAGCCATGACCACCTCGTGGCGATCTCCGGGGACCACCACCAGCCGGCCTTCGGTGAGCACGCGCAGGCCGCCCGGGACGCCCTGGGCGAACACCGCCACCTCCTTGATCCGCCGGGACAGGTCACCCTCGCTGAGCACCCGCGGGCCAAGCTCGCGGGCCAGGTCGAGCATCCGCACCCGGGTCAGCTCGGGGCGAAGCGGCACCGCAGCGATGAGCCGCAGCTCATGCCGGTCCAGCGCCCCGGCCAGCTGCACGGCCGGAGCCGGATCCGCTGGCGGCAGGCCGTGCACCACACAGCCGACCACCCGCGCATTCTCGCCCGACCCGTACCCGCCTGCCGTGATCGCAAGAGCCTCAGCCAGGCGCTCGGCGGCCGGCAAGGTTCCGCGCAGCCCGGGCCCCGCCGCTCGTCCTGCCCGGTCCCCCGCGCTCCCCGCGTCCGCCGCCGGCCAGCTGCCGACGAGCAGGACATCGGCGTCGAGTGCGCTGGCCAGCGCCTGGTTGAATCCGCTGACGTAGAGCCTGGCCGGGCTCGGGCTGAGGCCCTCGACGACGACGACATCGGATCGGTCATAGACCGGCTCCCAGGCAGCGACGATCTTCTCGAGCACGACCTCGAGCCCGCCCTCTCCGAGCTGTTCCTCCAGCTGTTCGGTGGACAGCGGATCCGGCGGACGCAGCGCAGTTATCGCCGCCACCAGCGCGTTCGAACGATCGGGGCTGCCGTCAGCCCGCAGCTGGGCAACGGGCTTGACGAAGGCCACATGCACGCCCCGCCGGTCCAGAGCCCGCACCAGCCCCAGACACGTCCTCGCCGGGCCGACGCCGGCCGCCGTAGGTACGACCAGCAAGGTACAGGCCATGACGTCATCGTCCGGCGCGGGCCAGGGTCTCGTCAATCAGGCCGCCTAGCCGGACCCGCCGATCACGGCGATCGCGGACTTCCGCCCCGACGAATTCCGCCCGACGAAAGCCCGCTCGGATCAGGAGCCCTGCCGCTCGCCCCTGAGGATCGCCACGACCCGGGCCAGCGCTGCGTCGTCGCCGACGTTGCCGGCGAAGACGACGTAGGGCACGCCGACCGCCTCGGGTGCCGCATCGATCGGGCGGAACACCGAGATCATGCCGGGAAACAGCTGACCGGCCACTTCCGCGCGACGGATGCCCAGGCCATGCACCGCAACGTCATGTGAGGTGATCCCGCCCTTGGCGATGATCCAGGCGGGTTTCGCGGCCAGCGCCTCGCGGACGGTGCGGGAAAGGGCGGCGGAGACTCTGCGGGCGACTGCGAGGTTGTCATCCCCGCTGCTGCCCGGAACGAAATCGCGGCTCGTGAAGAGCAGGACGTCAGATCGGCGCAGCGCGTCGGCGACCCGCTGCGCCGTGGCAGCCAGCACAGTGTCGGCGCCGCTCACGATGGAGCGGACGTCGAGTTCGATGTCGGTGGTGCCAGCACGCGCGCGAAGCGCGGCAACCTGTCGGCTCGTGTGGCTCACGTGGGATCCGACCACGATCAGGCCGTGCTCGCGGCGGCCTCCGGAGGGCCAGATCTGCGCGCCGCGAAGCGGCGCGCTGGGCCCCAGGCCGCTCAGGGCTCGCACGAACGACGGTCCGGCGCGAAAGAGAAACGACTTGCCTGCGCGCTCGGCCAGCAGCACGCCGTACGCAACCGCCTCCAGGTCGGAGTACTCGGTGGCGTTGACGACGACCCACGTCCCGTCCCGCACGTCGGCCAGCAGCTCGCGGACCCGCGACGGCCCGCCGAGCCGGATGTCCGCCAGGCTGATGCTGGCGACGTCGTCCGGCTGGATCGCTCCGCCGCTCTTCTCCGTGACGAAGTCCCGCAGGTCCGATGCGGTGTAGCCGAACGTGGGATCCCGCGCGAATTCGGTCTCGCCCACAGCGACGAGGCCGGGGCCGACGCGAGCCCAGTGGATGTCGGCAGCCGTAAGCCGTCCGGCCTCGAGAAAAGCGGGGACCAGAAGCACGCCGTCGAAGCCGCTGCCGAGCACCTCCCGGCGGACGGCCTGCAGCGACCGCACCTCCGCCATCACATGGCCGCGCAGCGTGGAGTCGCTGCGGCTGACTAGCTGGATCCGCGCGCCGCGTCTTTCGGCAACGGCGATCAGGCCGCGTGCGGCGAGCATATTCCGCTCGACCGCAGCCGGCTCGCCGAGGCTGCGCGTGTTAGTCAGGACGAAGCAGGCCGCGGCCGCGCCGCCGAGCGCGGCCGCATAGGCGTTCTCCTCCAGAACGGTCACGACCTGGACGTCGTGCACCGCCTGGGACCCGGTCGGGTCGTCGTCGAGCACGCCCAGGAGCAGGTCGTCCTCGGCTCGGATCGCGCGAATCGACTCCCGGAGCTCTTCATCGTCCGGGCGGGCCCGAGGCAGCTCGCTGAGCACTTCGGACGCGGCCGGCAGGGTGTCCCGCAGCAACCGGACCCTTCCCCTCAGTCGGCTACCGGCAGGGTGTCGGACACATACGATCACTGTATGCATCGTCCCCTGCCCAGCGGGAGAAGGAGACGCCATGGCTAGCGTGATGATCACTGGTGGTGCCGGCTTCCTGGGCTCGCGCCTCGCCAGGGAACTGCTGGCCGCGGGGTCGCTGAAGGCGGCAGGCGGCGGGACATGCCCGCTGTCGCTGGTGACGCTCGTCGACCGTGCGCCGCTTCCGCCCGATCTCGCCGCGGACAAGCGGGTCGCGGCAATCCGCGGCGACCTCGGCGAACTCCTGGGCCCTGGGCGCGCCGGGCGGGACGCGCTCGCCGGGGCTGACGTGATCTTCCATCTGGCCGCGGCGGTCAGCGCGGAATGCGAAGCGGACTTCGACCTCGGCATGCGGACGAACCTGCGTGCCACCGAGTCACTGCTCGCGTCGTGTCGCGCGCTCGGGACCAACCCGGTCGTGGTGTTTGCGAGTTCCCTCGCTGTCTTCGGGACATCCGGCGAGCACCCGCTCCCGGCTGTCGTGGACGATGACACGCTGCCGAATCCGCAGTCCAGCTACGGGGTGCAGAAAGTCATCGGTGAGCACCTGCTGGCCGACTACACCCGCAAGGGATTCCTGCGCGGACGGACCATTCGCCTGATGACTGTCAGCGTGCGCCAGGGAAGGCCCAACGCGGCGGCGTCAAGCTTCCTGTCGGGCATCATCCGGGAGCCGCTCGCAGGCGAGCCCGCGGTCTGCCCGGTCGACGCGCGGACAGAGGTGGCGCTCGCCTCGCCGGCCCGGACCATCGACGGACTGCTCTGCGCCGCCGCTGCGTCCGACCAGGCCTGGGGCGGTCGCAGCGCGGTCAACCTGCCGGCGCTCACCGTGACAGTCGCGGGCATGGTCGCCGCGCTGGAGCGGGTGGCCGGACCTGAGGTGAGCGCGCTGATCGACTGGGTTCCCGACCCGGCGGTGGCGGGGATCGTGACGAGCTGGCCCGCTCGATTCCGCGCCGACCGGGCAGCCCGGCTGGCGCTTGCGCCGGACCCGGATTTCGACTCCGTCATCAAGATGCATCTCGCTGAGACCCGATCTTGATGCACCCCCGGCTCACCAGGCGGCTGCCCCGCATTCTCGCTGCATTCACCCGGCCAGCGGCCATTACGCCACAATTTCCATGCCACCGCGTTCGCGCATGCCCGAGCAGATGGCAGGCGCAACAGCGATCTCAGCGTCGGGCAGCCGCAGCCGGCGCGCTGCGGATCAGCCGACGCAGCCTGCTAGCCGGCGGCGTCGGCGTTGCGGCGCTGGTCGCGTCACCGGACCTGTTCGCGGTACCGGAGGCTGCTGCGTGTCGACCCGGCCACAGGCACGATCTGGGCGTCTGCATGCCTGCTACTATTCGATGACGAGGCCGCCGACGAACGGGGCCGGTGCTTGATCCGCTCCTGAGAGAGGTCGGCGACAAGGTAGTCGTGCGGGGCGTCCCTTGCTGCCTGGCCTAACGCGGGGCCGGTTCCGGCCCCTTGCGGGGTAAGCGCTGAGACCGCCATGCTTGCCCAAAATCGGCCGCCAAGCCGGCTGCCGCTAACGGAAACTGTCATCATGGGATTTGACTTGCCCGGCCTTCTGGCCGCTCGCGGCGGTGAGGGATACGGACTGCATGCTCGCTACCTCAACCCCCAGCTGGCGCGCATGCTGCA
>DATJZH010000387.1:0-3455 GCA_035499215.1 Streptosporangiaceae bacterium
GCGGCCCGAGCTCACGGCCGATACCGGATCGCTTGGTACCGCCAAACGGCAACTCCGGGCCGTCTAGCTCGGCAGTGTTGATCCAGACCATCCCGACGTCGAGCCGGTCGGCGACCTCCACGGCCAGCTTCTCGTCGCTGCTGAAGATGGCCCCGCCCAGCCCGAAAGCGCTGCTGTTGGCGAGCTGTACCGCCTCATCGGCGTCGGCCACCTGGTAGACCACGGCCGCCGGACCGAACAGTTCCTCCCGGTAGGCCCGCATGTCCGGGGTCACGCCGGACAGCACGGTCGGCTCCACGAATGCGCCCGGCCCGTCGATGCGACGCCCTCCGAGGTGCACCGTCGCGCCCTTACTGACCGCGTCGCCGATCTGTGCCATCAGGTTGCGTGCCGCCTGCTCAGAGGACAGCGGTCCGTAGCTCGTCGCCGGGTCGGTCGGATCGCCGGTCACGTAGCTGGACATCGCCGCTGTGAACTCGCGCATGAAACCGTCGTAGACCGCATCGGTCACGATCATCCGCTTGGATGCATTGCAAGCTTGCCCGCCGTTCTCCATCCTGGCCGCTGCGGCCGTCTTGGCCACCTTCGGCAGGTCGGCGCCGTCCAGCACGATGAACGGATCCGAGCCGCCCAGTTCCAGCACAACCTTCTTCAAGTTCTGCCCAGCCACAGAGGCCACGGCCGACCCGGCCCGCTCGCTGCCGGTCACCGACACCCCGGCGATGCGCGGGTCGGCGATCATGCCAGCGACCTGCTCGTTGCTCGCGAAGATGTTGATATAAGCGTCGTCTGGCAGCCCGGCGTCGCGGAACATCTGCTCCATGGCCAGGGCTGATTCCGGGCACTGCGGCGCATGCTTGAGCACGATGGTGTTACCGATCATCAGGTTCGGCGCGGCGAACCGGGCGACCTGGTAATACGGGTAGTTCCACGGCATGATGCCCAGCAGCGGCCCGATGGGGGTCTTGCGCACCCAGGCCGTGCCCGGCAGGTTCGTGGCCAGCGGCTCGTCCTTGAGAAATGCCGCCCCGTTGTCGGCGTAGTACTGGTAGATGGCGGCGGCGGACCGCAGTTCTCCCTTGGCCGCCTTGCTGATCTTACCCATCTCCCGGGTAATGATCGCGGCCAGTTCGCCAGCGCGGTCGCGGTACCGCTGGGAGACCCGGCGCAGGATCTCGGCGCGCTCTTCCATAGAAGTACGCCGCCACGACGTGTAGCCCCGTCCGGCTCTCGCCAGCACGTCGCTGACCTCGGCATCGGTCGCCGTCGGGTACTCGCTTTCTACCTTGCCCGTGGCGGGGTTCACTACCTGGTACGTCATCGAGCCTTCCTCCATCGCAACATCGGGTCACTCCATTACACGCCAGGACGGCAATGGGAACACCATGCGCAGCCGCCGGTGCCAGGCGAGCTGTGTTGCCGGGTTCACCGCGAAGACCTCGCCCCACCGGCGCCGCCCCACCGGCGCCGGTGTAATGGAGCCCCACAGGCCGCCGGGCTGTGTGCGGGCCGGGGCAGGTTTGCGGGCCAGACGATGATGTGGCTGCCGGCGGTGTTCTGCGGGCCGCGCTGCGGGTACGGGGTGGGTCGGGCGGCCTCGCGCTGGCCGCGCGGCCGGCTGAGAAGGCGGGCCGGGCGTTCCGGTCCGCCGATAGCGACATGGGGTGAAGCATGAGCAGCGACGTGACAGCGACATCCGCGGAGCTTGCCACCTTCGACGAGCTGCGCGAACTGGGCCAGCAGTTGCGGGTCGACTCGATCCGCGCGAGCACGTCGGCGGGGTCAGGGCATCCGACCTCCAGCATGTCGGCCGCCGACGTGCTGGCCGTGCTTGTCGGCCGGCATCTGCGTTACGACTGGGCCAGCCCGCGCGAGGCCGGCAATGATCACCTGATCTTCTCCAAGGGACACGCCTCGCCGCTGCTGTACTCCGTCTACAAGGCGGCCGGCGTCGTATCGGATGAGGAGCTGATGACCGGCTACCGGCGCCTGGGATCACCGCTGGAGGGTCACCCGACACCGGTTCTTCCGTGGGTGGACGTGGCAACTGGCTCGCTCGGGCAGGGACTGCCCGACGGAGTCGGGATAGCCCTGGCCGGCAAGTATCTCGACAAGATGCCCTACCGGGTCTGGGTACTGTGCGGGGACAGCGAGATGGCTGAGGGCTCTATGTGGGAGGCGCTGGACAAGGCCTCGTATTACCACCTGTCGAATCTGATCGCGATCGTCGACGTCAACCGGCTCGGGCAGCGCGGACCGACGGAGCTGTCCTGGGACCTCGGCGCCTACGCCCGGCGGGCCGAGGCGTTCGGCGCCAGGGTCCTGCAGGTCGACGGGCACGATATCTCGGCAATCGACACGGCCCTGTCCGACGCGGGTCGCGTGCATGGTGACCGGCCCGTGGTGATCCTGGCCCGGACCGAGAAGGGCCGCGGGTTCAGCGAGGTGCAGGACCGGGAAAACTGGCACGGCAAGCCCCTTCCCGCCGAGATGGCCGGACGGGCGATCGCCGAGCTGGGCGGTGAGCGGAATCTGCGGATTCGCGGCCTGCGGCCTGATCCCTCAGGACGGCCGGAGCGGCCCGGGCCAGGTGATGCCGCTGTGCGCATGCCCGTCTATGAGGTTGGGGCCAAGGCAGCGACCCGCAAGGCCTATGGCGATGCGCTGACGGCGCTGGGCGCCCGGCTCGACGTCGTCGGGCTGGATGGCGAGGTCAGCAACTCGACCTTTGCTGACCAGTTCGCGCAGGCTTACCCCGAGCGGTACTTCGAGATGTTCATCGCTGAGCAGCAAATGGTCGCGGCGGCCGTTGGGTTCAGCGTCCGGGGCTACGTGCCGTTCGCGTCCACGTTCGCGGCGTTCCTGACCCGCGCGCACGATTTCATCCGGATGGCGGCCATCTCCCAGGCCAGCATCTGTCTCGTCGGCTCCCACGCCGGTGTCGAGATCGGCGCCGATGGACCATCACAGATGGCGCTGGAAGACCTCGCGATGATGCGGGCCGTGCACGGCTCCATCGTGCTGTACCCCAGCGACGCCACCAGCGCGTCCGCCCTGGTCGCGGCGATGGCGGACCGGCCGGGCGTCAAGTACCTGCGGACCACCCGCGGCGCCTATCCCGTCGTTTACCCAGATGGCGAGCAATTTCCCATCGGCGGCTCCAAGCTGCTGAAAGCGACAGGTGAAGACCAGGTCACCCTCATCGGAGCCGGCGTCACCCTGCACAACTGCATCGCCGCCGGGAAGACGCTCGGCGAGGAGGGCATCCCAGCGCGGGTCATCGACTTGTACTCCATCAAGCCGATCGACGCCGCCACCGTCGCCGCCGCGGCTCGCGAGACCGGCCGGCTCGTCCTGGTCGAGGACCACCACCCCGAAGGCGGACTCGGCGAGGCTGTCCTTGAGGGGCTGGCCGAACGCGGGGTCAGCGGCACCGCAGTCGCACACCTGGCCGT
>DATJZH010000388.1:0-5271 GCA_035499215.1 Streptosporangiaceae bacterium
GCAGATTCCCGGCTCGCGGCTACTCGACAATCTTGGAGATCGGGATCTCCAGGATGTCCCGGCCGCCGGCCGCCTTGAGCGCGGGGATCAGCGTGTTGACACCGCGCTTGGGCACCACCGCCTCGACGGCGTGCATGCCGCCGCGGGCCAGCGAGGTGATCGTGGGCGAGGTCATGGCCGGCAGCATGGCGGTGACCGCGGACAGCTGGCCGTCCACCACGTTGAGCTTGAGCAGCACGTTGCCGCGGGCCCGGATGGCGCCGCGCAGCAGCAGCGCGATGTCCTGCATGGCAGCGCGCTTGCCCTCGTCGGCGTGCGCGGCCGGATTAGCGACCAGCTCGGTATAGCTGGTCAGCAGCGTGTCCAGGATCCGCAGCCCGTTGCGGCGCAGCGACGAGCCGGTCTCGGTGAGATCGACGATCGCGTCCACGATGTCGGGCACCTTGGCCTCGGTCGCGCCGTAGGACGGGATCACTACCGCCCTGACGCCGTGGGCGGCCAGGTACCGGCGGGTCAGGGCGGGGAACTCCGTCGAGATCCGCACGCCCTCGGGCAGGTCAGCCGGCGACTGCCAGCCCGCGCTGGCCGGCACGGCGAGCACCACCCGGACCGGATCCGATGTGACCTTGGAGTACTGCAGCTCGCCCAGCGAGGTGACTTCGGCACCGGTCTCGGTGATCCAGTCCCGGCCGGTGATGCCGAACTCGAACAGGCCCTGCTCGACGTAGGACGGGATTTCCTGCGGCCGCAGGAACCGGACCCGGTCAATCCGCGGGTCGTCGATCGTCGCGTGATAGTCGCGGTCCGAGGACCGCCGGACCGTCAGGTCGGCCGCGTCGAACAGCTCAAGCGTCGCCCGCTCCAGCGAGCCCTTCGGCAATACCAGCGACAGCAACGGAAAGCCCTTCGTTCATAACGGCACCCGCTGCTGACTCTAGCCGCTAGCCCCGGTCACCGCCGCGCCGCCGGCTGCCGCCCGGTGTTCACGTTAGGGGCGCCGCCGGCCGCGCCCAAGGCCGGCGCTCATCCGGCGTCCAGGCTGAGCAGGTCGGCTGCTGTCTCCCGGCGCAGCAGTACCCGGGCGGTGCCGTCCCGGACCGCGACCACGCCGGGGCGCGGCACGTGATTGTAGTTGCTGGCCATCGACCGGCAGTAGGCGCCGGTCGCCGCCACCGCGATGAGGTCGCCGGGCGTCAGGTCGCCGGGCAGGTAAGCGTCACGGACGACGATGTCCCCGCTCTCGCAGTGCCTGCCGACCAGCCGGCAGAGCATGGCCGGCGCGGCGGACTCCCGTGAGGCGAGCACGCAGGTGTAGTCCGCGTCGTAGAGCGCGGTACGGATGTTGTCGCTCATCCCGCCGTCCACGCTGACGTAGGTGCGCAGGCCGTCGACGTCCTTGACGGTGCCGACCGCGTAGATGGTGATCGTGCCAGGTCCGGCGATCGCCCGGCCGGGCTCGACGATGAGCCGCGGCAGGGGCAGTCCCGCCAGGCGGCACTGGCTGGCCATGATGTCGCGCAGGCTGCGGGCGATGACCTGGATGTCGGCCGGGTCGTCAGCTTCGGTGTAGGCGATGCCGAACCCGCCGCCGAGGTTGAGCTCGCTGATGCTGATGCCGTGCTGATCGCGGATGCGGACCGCGAGCTCGAGCACCCGGTGCGCGGCTACCTCGAAACCCGCCGTGTCATAGATCTGTGACCCGATGTGCGAGTGCAGGCCGGCGAGCTCCAGCGCCGGGCAGGCAAGCACCTGCCGGACTGCCTCGTCCGCCGCCCCCGACCCCAGCGAGAAGCCGAATTTCTGGTCGTCGTGCGCCGTGGCGACGAACTCGTGCGCGGCAGCCTCCACGCCGGTGGTCACCCGGACGAGCACCCGCAGCCGCTGCGCCGGGTCGCCCGGTCCGCGGCCGTTCACCGCGCCGATGCGGCTCGCGATGGCCGTGAGCCGGGCGATCTCCTCCAGTGAGTCCGCGACGATATGCCCGACGCCGACCGCCACGGCCCGCTCTAGTTCGGAAAGAAGCTTGTTGCTGCCGTGCAAAGTGATCATCTCGGGCGGCACGCCTGCCTGGAGCGCGACCTCGAGCTCGCCGCCGGTGCACACATCGACGCCGAGGCCCTCCTCGCTGACCCAGCGCAGCACCCCGCGGCAGCAGAACGCCTTGGCCGCGTAGAACACCCCGGCAGCGGGGCCGAACGCCTCGTGAAAGTCCCGGCACCGGCCGCGGAAATCGTCCTCATCGAGAGCGAACAGCGGCGTGCCGAAGTCGCGGGCCAGCTCGCGCGCGTCGATGCCGCCAAGCTCGAGCGCGCCGCGCACGCGCCGCGCGCTGCGCGGCCAGATCGCCGGGTCAACCGCGTTGACATCGGCCGGCGCCGGCGGCGGCCGCTCTGGCGGCTCCATCTCGGCATGCCGCGGGCCCGCCGGGTGCGCGATTCGGCTCATGACACTCCCTGGTTAATGGCCCGGCCACCAGCCAGTAGGGCGCCGACAGCCATGGGCGCGCCGACAGCGACTGCGGTGCCGCCTCGTGCGGGGCTGACGGCCAGCGCGCGGCCGGCCGTCAGTACGGAGAACTCATTCGCTCGCCGGGAAGATCCTAGCCGCACCGCGCGCATCTGTTGCCGCCCGGACGCCGTGCGGTGGCGCCGCAGCCGAAAGAGATGCGCGCTGACCGCGCCGGCGAGCGCTGCCACGGCGATGACGACCAGTTCGATGCGCCGGGCGGGCCCGCCGGGCCGCAGGCCAGACCCGGCCGGGCCGGAACGCCAGGGTCACGACCGCTGGTCGGGCTCCGGCTCGAGCGGCGGCGCTCCGACCGCGCAGCATGTCTGGCATTCCGGCCGCGCGACCAGGCGGCCGGGGGCGGGCCGCAGCACGTCATTGTCAATCGTCGCCGCCGACAGCAGGGCGCCGGCCAGCAGCAGCCCCGCACAGATCAGCATCGCGGTGCGGAAGCCGGCGCTGAACAGCACCGCGGAGTGATAGCTCGCCGCGCCGAGGCCCGCGGCGGCGGGCAGCCCGGCCACGGCGAGCAGGCCGGCCGCCCTGGCCACCGCGTTGTTCACGCCGCTCGCCACCCCGGCGTGCCGGACGTCGGCGCTGGCCAGCACCGTTGCGGTGAGCGGGGCGACGGTCATCGTCAGGCCGAGCCCGAAGACAATGACGGCCGGCAGCACGTCGGTGAGGTAGGAGGCCCGCACGCCGATGCGCGTCATCAGCAGGACGCCACCCGCGCAGATGGCCGTGCCCGCCGCCATCAGCCAGCGCGGTCCGATGCGCTGGGCGAGTGCGCCAGAGCGCGCTGACAGCGCCAGCATCAGGAGGGTGACCGGCAGCAGCGCCGCGCCGGCCGCCAGCGGCGTGAAGCCGGAAGCTACCTGCAGCTGCAGCACCAGCAGGAAGATCACTCCGCTGAGCGCGGCATAGACCAGGAAGGTCACCATGTTGACGGCGCTGAACTGCCGCGAGCCGAAAACGCTCAGCGGCAGCATCGGCGCGGTCTGGCTCGATGGGCGCCCCCGCCGCCGCTCCAGGGTGAGGAATGCGAGGAATGCGGCGGCGCCGATGATCCCGGCGAGCACCGGCCCGGCGCGGCTGCCCGGCCGTTCCGGTGCGTCGATCAGGGCATAAGTGATCCCGGCAAGCGCGAGCGCGGCGAGCCCGGCGCCGGCCACGTCGAACTTGCCGCCAGCCGACGGGTCGCTGCTCTCGGTCACATGCCAGACGGTCACGGCGAGCACCACGGCCGCCAGCGGCAGGTTCAGCAGGAACACCCATCGCCAGCCGACCGCCGCCACGATCCAGCCGCCGAGCAGCGGTCCGACCGCGCCGGCCACTCCGCCCAGGCCGGACCAGGCGCCCACCGCGCGCGGCCGGTCGTCCGGGGCAAAGGTGGCCTGGATGATCGCGAGCGAGCCGGGGGTCAGCAGCGCGCCGCCGACGCCCTGCAGGGCGCGCGCCGCGATCAGCACCCCGACGTTCGGGGCGACCCCGCACAGCAGCGACGCGAGCGCGAACCATATGGTGCCGACGACGAACATCTTCCGCCGCCCGTAGCTGTCCCCGAGCGTGCCGCCGAGCAGCAGCAACCCGGCCAGGGTGAGCGTGTAGGCGTTCACCACCCACTGCAGGCCGGCGATGCTGGCGTGGAAGTCCCGCCCGATGGCCGGGAGCGCGATGCCGACCACGGTCGCGTCGAGGGCGGCCATGCCCGAGCCGAGCACGGTGGCGGTCACCGTCCACCGGCCCGGCACGGTCTTCAGCCGCAGGGCCGGGCTCGCCGGCAGGGCCGCCGCGGTTTCGGTCATGCCCCTAACCTAGCCCGAACGAGCCTGGTCTCACGGCCCCGTAACGGGCTGGGCGCTGGCGTGACGCACGCGCATCCGCCGGTTACGCTCTCAGGGTGATCTCCGCCCAGGCCGCTGCCGCCTCCGGCGCGCGGACCGGCCGCGCCGGGGATTTCGCCGGTTTCCGGACCCGCTGGGCGCTGCTCATCTCGGTCGCGGGAGGCCTGGCGCTGTACGCCTCGTTCCCGCCGGCCGACGCCTGGCCGCTGGCGGTGCTCGGGCCCGCGCTGCTGGTGATCGCGCTGGCCGGGCGGAGCCTGCGCGGGTCGTTCGGCTGCGCACTGGCGTTCGGCCTGGCGCAGTTCGTGCCCCTGCTGTCCTGGCTGGTCAACGAGGCCTGGTACGCGTGGGCCGCGCTGGCCGGGGCCGAGGCGGTCATCTTCGCGGTGCTGGCCATCGGCCAGCGGCTGCTGCTGCGGCTGCCGTACTGGCCGGTCGCGGTGGCAGGCTGGTGGGTGCTGGTCGAAGGGGTGCGGGACCGGTGGCCGTACGCCTTTCCCTGGGGCCGGCTGGCGATGAGCCAGTCGGCCGGGCCGGACGTCCGCTGGGTCGCGGTCGGCGGCGCGCCGCTGCTGACCTTCCTGATCGCCCTGACCGGCGCCATGCTCGCCCGCGCGGTGCTGGCCTGGCTAGCTCCCGAGGGGCGCGCGCGGTGGGCCGCGGCGGCGGCCGCGGTGCTGACGGCGGGGCTGGTGCTGGCGGGCGGGCTACTGCCGACCGACCCGACCGGGGGCGCGCCCACGGCCCAGGTCGCCGCGATCCAGGGCAACGTGCCGCGGGCCAGGAACCTGCCGCAGCAGCTGAGCGCCAGCCGGGTCACGCAGAACCACGTCGCGGCCACGCAGAAGCTGGCCGCGGAGGTGAAGGCGGGCCGGCTACCAGCGCCCGACCTGGTGATCTGGCCGGAGAACGCCACCGACCT
>DATJZH010000389.1:0-2200 GCA_035499215.1 Streptosporangiaceae bacterium
CTATTCTCCCGTCAGCGCGGCCCCTTCGGCCAGCAACAGCGCCGCCGACAGCACGAGCTCATCGGCTGGCCCGAGTCCCAGCAGTCCGACCGGCCCGCCGCCGTCCCCGCCAGGGTCGCCGTCCCCGCCAGGGTCGCCGTCACCGCCACGGTCGCCGTCACCGCCACGGTCGCCGTCACCGCCGCCGCCGCTGAGCCCGAAGAAACCGCAGCTGTGCATGGTGATACAGCCATTCGGCGGATCACGGGTCCGGTCTGGCGATACGGCCATTTACACAATCTTCGTCTGGAGCACCGGCGCGACGGCCAAGGCCGTGTCCGCCACGATCAAGGTCCAGCCCGTCGCAGGCATGGGCTCGCCGAAATTCAGGGTGTGCCCGTCTGCCAGCGGCGCGACCTGCAGGCTCGGGGATGTACCGGTCGGGCATACTGACGAACTGCAGGCAAGCGTCAAGGTGAGCGACGGCGCCGCCCAGGGCGAGCTTGTGCAGCTTATCGGCAATGCGAGCGCGGCCGGATCGGCGTCTGTCCGCTCATCTGCGATCGTCGTGGTAGCCCGGCGCGCGGCACTGTCGCCGAGCCGGAGCACCCGGCCGACCGGCAGGGCGACGGGCCCGGCACCGGTTGCCCCGCCGCCCACGTCGGCTCTGCCGCCGGGCACACTGCCATCTGCTCCCGAAGCAGGAAGAACACCGACGGACCCGGCTGAGCTTTTCCCAGCGGTCTCGCCCAGTCCCAGCGCGACGCCCTCATTTCCCGCTGTGACTGCGAGGCCTGGGCTCAGAGCCGTCAGGGCAGCCGCCACGGCCGCGACCCTGCCGCTTGATCCGCGGCTCATCGGCGGGCAGCTGGCTGGCCTCGCGGTCCTCGCTGGTGCGATAACAATGGCTATCGCACGGCTGTCGCTGCGCACCGGGCGCACACGGGACGGCGACAAGAAGCCGCTGTAACGTTCCTGCGGTCAATGCGAGGGAGGGCCGCCCCGGTTGCTGACGTGCGGGTATCGTGCGGCCTCCCGCGGGACGGATCGGCGCTGGTCGCTTCTCCGAAGGGCCCAGTTTTGCTGGCGCCGTATTGCTGGCGCCGCTGCCCGGCGAGGCGTCGGCTGTATCTTTCCCGGCGATCATCGGTGTGCTTGTCGTGGTTGCCGCGGCCAGTGTGAACCGGACGCTCCGACGCGCAGTTTGCTGGTGAATGGAGTCAGCGGGAGGAACCGCTGACGGTGCATCTGCGGAAGGAAGGTGGGAAGGAGCATGCGAGTAGTCAGACGCGCGGCCGTGACGGGGATCGCGGTGGCGACGATGATCTCGGGCGTGGTATTAGCCGCCGCGCCGGGGGCCGGCGCGCAATCGGCGCCCCAGCACTCGTTCATCGGGCGGTTTCACAGCACTTTCACGGTGGCTTCCACAGTGCCGCCGCTGATCGGCGACGTGAACCCGTACGGGGTCGCGGTGGTGCCGCATAGCCAGGGCGATCTGCACCAGGGCGACGTGCTGGTCAGCAACTTCAACAACAGCGCCAACAAGCAGGGCACGGGCACTACGATCGTCGAGATCACCCCGGACGGCAAATTCACGCAGTTCGCCCGGATCGACGCGGCCAGCCTGCCTGGAAGATGTCCCGGCGGCATCGGCCTCACGACGGCTCTGTCGGTGCTTCGCAGCGGCTGGGTCATCGTGGGCAGCCTCCCCACCTCGAACGGGACGCCTGCCACCGCAAAGGCAGGCTGCCTGCTCGTGCTCAACAGCCACGGCAGGGTGGTTGAGACGTTCTCCGGGCGTGGCATCAACGGCCCGTGGGATATGACCGCCCTGGACCTCGGCGGGACGGCTGAACTGTTCGTGACGAACGTGCTCAACGGGACGGTCGCGGCGAACGGCAAGGTCGTCCAGCAAGGTACGGTGCTGCGCCTCCTCATCACCATCGCGGGCGGCCAGCCACCGCAGCTGCGGGCCGTCTCCGAGATTGGTTCCGGCCTCGCTGAGCGGACCGATCCGGCGGCGCTCGTCATCGGCCCGACCGGTGTCGGACTTGGCCCGGATGGCACGCTCTACGTGGCGGACAGCCTGAACAGCAGGATCGCCGCCATCCCGCACGCCGCCTGAGTTCTGCAGGGACCGGTACCACGGTCAGCCACGGCGGCGCTCTCAACGGCCCGCTCGGCCTTGCCATCGCGCCGGGCGGTGACGTGCTCACGGTGA
>DATJZH010000390.1:0-4471 GCA_035499215.1 Streptosporangiaceae bacterium
CCGGCAGCGGTTCAGGGTCGGTGACGTCCAGGGCGGCCCCGCCGATGGCGCCGGCCCGCAGCGCGGCCACGAGCGCGCCGGTGTCGACATGGCGCCCCCGCGCGACGTTGACGAGCCAGGAGCCCGGCTGCATCACGGCCAGCTCGGCGGTGCCGATGATCTGGTCCGTGCCGGGCGTGAGCGCCAGGGCCACGAAGACAACCCGCGCGCTGGCAAGCGCCTCGTGCAGCCGCGACTGCGGCAGCGCATGCGCTGCTCCGGGCACTGGCTCGGGCTTGCGCCGCACCACGGTGGCGGCGACCCGGAACGGCGCGAGCAGCCCCAGCAGGCTGACGGCGATGCCGCCGCCGCCCAGGATCGTCACCGGCTCGTCGTACAGGCTCTCCCCGGCCGGCCCTCCCCACGAACGAGCGGTGATGCGCTCGGGCAGCGAGCGCAGCCCGGCCAGCGCCAGCGTCAGGGCGTGCTCAGCGACCGGCTCGGCGTAGGCGCCCTTCGCGGATGTCCAGGCGCGGTCGGCAGACAGCAGCCCGGCAGCAGCCACTCGTTCCACCCCGGCGAAGGGAAGCTGCACCCACCGGGCTGAGCGGGCGGCGGCCAGGGCGTCCTGCAGCCCGTCGATATCGGCAGGATCAAGCCAGACGAGCGCATCCGCGGCGGCATCGACGCCTGCCGGCTCGCCGCCGCCAGCGCGGATGGCCTCGCAGGCGAAAGTACCGGGGGCAGGCCCGACGGCCACGCGCGGCTTGGTCACCTTCAGACCCTAGCCCGGACGGGCGTCAGGCCGGAGGCGGGCATGTCCGTCTGCGGGCTCGCGCTGCCGGGAGCGACGCGCCGGCTGTCCGGGCGGACGCTCAGCGGTGAGTGGAATCCGGCGCGGGCCGCCCTGGCTGGAGTACGCGGTCTCGGCAGGTCTCCTGGTCGCGGATGCTGGCGGCGAGGGCGGCGGGGTCGTCGGCCTGCACGAACGGGACGCATCCGGCGGCGAGTTCGGCGGCGTTGAGCGCCCCGGTGAAGGATGCCCAGTACCGGCCGGTGCTGCTGACCCAGATCGACCATTGCGGGTGCTCGCCGGCGATGGCCGTCAGCGGATCGGCGGGCGGCACGGTGAATCCGTTCTGGCAGCGGCCCGGCGGGGGTATGCCTGCGCGGCGAGTACGGCAGCCAGATCCGCTACGGCTCGGCGCGCTGTGATCGCGGCGGGGGCAGGCGCGCCGGCTTGGAGGGGGAGGGCTGGCATAGGCGTTTCCGTTTCTCTGTGGCCGCCCCCGCTTGGGCGTGCCTGGCCGGGTCCGGCGAGCGGCCGGTGGCGCTGGTGATCCCGCCCAGCTTCCGCTCCATGATGCAGTGACCGAAGATGATTACTGGTGGTAATCCTGCCTGCGCAGATTTACGATCTCTAGTGGGAGCCTGCTGTCGTCAGGATGTGTCCGGACGTGACACGTGGTGTCGGGACAGTCGGGAAGGTGGGCCGTGATGCCGGTGACGCGTGAGCTTGACCCGAGTGCGGGTCCGCTGCATTTTTTCGGCGCTGAGGTCCGGCGCGCGCGCGCCGCGGCGGGTCTGAGCCAGGAGCAGTTAGGGCAGCGGATCGGTTACTCGGCCGCGCAGGTCGGCAAGGTGGAGACGGGCGACCGGGCGCCCGCGCTGGATTTCGCGCAGGCCTGCGATGTGGCACTGCCCGATGCGGGCGGCCTGTTCGCGAGGATCTACGAGCTTGCCCGGCGCTGGGACGGCGGATATCCGTCGTGGTTCACCGAGTGGCTGGAAGCCGAGCGGCGGGCAACGTCACTGCGCACCTGGGAGCCGCTGCTTGTCCCTGGCTTGCTGCAGACTGCCGACTACGCGCGCGCGCTGTTCGAGGCATGGCGCTCGGCGGACAGCGACGAGGAACTGGACCAGCTTGTCAGCGCTCGCATTCAGCGCCAGTCGATCCTTGAGCGCGCGGCGCCCCCCACGCTGTGGGTCGTGCTGGACGAGGCGGTGCTGCATCGCTGCATCGGCGGCGGGAAGATCATGTTTGACCAGCTTCTTCACCTGGCCGATAAGGCGGGCGCGCCGAAGATCACGATTCAGGTCATCCCTGCCGAGGTTGGCGCTCATGTGGGTTTGCTCGGGGCGTTCGCCATCGCTAGCGTTGACAGCTCACCGGGTATCGTGTATATGGAGTCGCCCGACGAGGGGCAGACCGCGGAGAAGTCCGCCCTAGTCGCGAAGCTTTCGCTAACCTTCGACACGCTGAGAGCCGAGGCGCTGCCTCGCAGAGCTTCGCAAGACTTGATCAGGAGAGTAGCTGAGGAACGATGGACGCAATAGACCATGCCTACTGGTTCAAGAGCAGCTACAGCGGCGGGAACGGCGGGAACTGCGTTGAGGTCGCGCGCAACCTGCCGGGCATCGTCGCCGTTCGCGACTCCAAGAACCCGGACGGCGGTGCGCTGATCTTTACCCGCGATGAGTGGCGGGCGTTCACCGCCGGAGTGCGGGATGGCGAGTTCGACTTGCGCTGACGCGCTCGGAGGTCGGCGCTGCGAAACCGGACGGACGCCGGCTTGAAGGCACCGCCGTGTATCTGGCGGTGCTCTTTTGCTTGCCGGCCCGGGGCCGGTTTCCGCGCCGGTGCCGCGGCGACGTGCGCCAGCATCTGCCTGCTTCCCGCCTCGGCCAAAGGCCGCGATCCAGCCTTTCCCCGCCGCACGATCGCGCCGATGACCGGGCACGCGATGCGACCTGCCGATATCGGGCCGGAAGTTATCAGATGGCTGTCTGGAGCGGCTCGCAGGAAAGGTTAGGCCGCAGCCGGCGCTCGACCTCGGTGACCGCGACGCCGTTGCGTGCCGCGTAGTCTTCTGCCTGGTCCTTGCCGATTCGGCCGACCGCGAAATAGCGAGAAGCCGGGTGCCCTCGCGCACCTCATGCTCCTTCTCGGCCTGCATATAGGGATCGAGATAGGCCACTGATCGCCTCATCGCCCGGGCGCTCTTGACGACCTGCGGCAGGAACATCTTCCCGGCACCGAACAGGTCACCCACGATCTTCATGCCGTCCATCAGCGGCCCTCGATCACGTCGAGCGGTGCCGGTCGGTGGCGTCCGGCCGCCGGTCGAAGATGACGTTCTCGGCGAGTTCGAGCAGATCGGCCGGGATGTCCTGGTAGACGACGAGCTGGCCGGCGTTGACGATGCCCATGTCCAGTCCGGCGCGGATCCTGCCATCACCATGACGCCGGCCCCGTAGTCACGGATGCGGCGGGCGTGGTCCAGGAACGGTTCCTCGCCCTCCTTGAGGCTGATCGAGTTGACCGCGCCCTTGCCCCGCAGGCACCGCAGCCCCGCCGCGAGCACGCTCCAGCGCGAGCTGTCGATCATGATCGGGATCCGGGCCACCTCGGGCTCGGTCGCGACGAGGTCCAGGAATGTCGTCATCGCCTGTTCCCCGTCCAGCAGGTCGGCGTCCATGTTCACGTCGAGCAGGTTCGCGCCGCCGCGTACCTGCTCCAGCGCGACGCCTACCGCCGCCTCGTGGCCGCCGCCTTCCACCAGGCGCCGGAAACGGGCCGATCCCGTGACGTTGGTGCGCTCGCCGGTCATCGCGAAGCCGGTGTCGGGTCCGGTCTCGAACGGCTCGAGACCGCTGAACCTCGAGCGCGGACGGCGGCCCGGCACCCGGCGCGGCGGCGGTCCGGCGACGGCGCTGGCGACCTGCCCGAAGTGCGCCGGCCCGGTCCCGCAGCATCCGCCTACGACGTTGACCAGGCCCGCTTCGGCGAACCGGGCAGCAACCCGGAAGTGTCGTGCGGATGCGCCCGCTCTGGTCGACGATGGTGACCGAGATCCAGAGCGGCAAGTCCGGGGCCACCTCGCGCGGCCGTGATGGCGGCTTTCGCACCAAGCGTGTCGAAGATCGTCTCGATGAGCAGGATGTCGACGCCGCCTTCGGCCAGCGCCGCGATCTGCCCGGCATACGCGGCGCGGACCCGGTCGAACGACAGATCTGGCGAACCTCCGTCACCGAGCAACCCAGAGACGCCCGGACGGGACGCGGGACTCTTTAGGCGTTTTGACCTGGTCGCCAAGCTGCCATCAAAACTGTCCAGATGACACGGGACAGTACCCCGGCCCTGGGGCGTACCTCAAGGCGCAGTGGTGCTGCCTCGCGCGGTGACGGCCCGGGCTTTCGGCGGCGCCGGCGCTGCTGCTGGCGGCGTCTCCGCCGGCGCCGCTGCCACCGGGTACCCGGCCGCCGCGTCGGCGGCCGGCGCCGGCCGGGCTGTCCGGCCTGCCCGCCGCAGGATGCTGGGAATGCGGCGCTCGTTTGCCACCGCCATCAGGTGCACTCCGGCGACGCCGGGAATCTGCGTGAGCTGGCCGATGGTTTCCGCGCACAGCCGCTCGCCCTCCCCGGCGAGCCGGTCCGCGCCCGCGGCGCGCAGCCGGTCGGCGACCGGCTCGGGGACATGCACGCCAGGCAC
>DATJZH010000391.1:0-3176 GCA_035499215.1 Streptosporangiaceae bacterium
CGAGACCGGGACCGCTGCGGCGGGGCAGGCTGAGGGCGCGCCGGGCACATGCCGGTACCCGGGATGCGCCAGCCCGGCCCGGGGCAAGGACCCGGCCGCGGCGGGTCCCCGGCCCGGCTACTGCGAGCAGGAGGCCCCCGAGGACCGCGGGGACGGTGTGCCGGTGCTGGTCCGGCACACCGCGATGACCGCGTTCCGGCGCCGCCAGCAGCTGGCCGGCCAGCCCGGTCAGGACCGGCCGGTCACCGCGGCGGTCAGCCGGGCCGCGGCCATCCGCGACGACGCGCTCGCCGCGATGAGCAGGCTGGGCGGGCAGCTGTCGGCCGCGCTGGACCAGCTCGCGGTCCTCGGCGGCCAGCTGGCCGCGGTCGGCGACCTCGAGGCCGCCGAGGCGCAAGCCGAGGCCGTGCGCGCCGAGGCCGCCGCCCAGCTGGAGCAGGCCCGCGCCGAGACCGCCAGCCAGGCGGTCGCCCGGCACGCCGCCGAGCTCGACGCCGCCGAGGCCCGCGCCGCCGCCGCCCAGGCCATCACCGCGATGCACGCCGAGGCCGCCGCCCGCCAGCGCGCCGAGCAGCTCGCCCGGGACGCCGAGGCTGCCCTGCACAACCAGCTCCAGGCGGCTGCAGCCCGGATCGCCGAAGCGGACCAGGCCGTCACCGCGGCCCGCGCCGAGCGGGACACCGCCGTGGCAGCAGCCGAGGCAGCACGCGCCGATGCTGCCCGCGCCCGCGACACCGGCCAGCAGCGGCACGACGCTGCCCTCGCCGCCGCCACCGCGCAGCTGGCCGCCGCGAACGACACCATCGCTGCGCTGCGCGACCAGCTCGCCCGCGACCAGGCCGCCCTGGACCGTGAGCGCGCCGAGCAGCACCGGACCGTCAGCCTGCTGCACGACATCCTCACCAGCCGGCCCGCCGTGCCTGCCGGAAGCGACGAGCAGCAGCCGCAAGCCGCCAGCGGCACCGGGCACCAACCCGCGGATACCGCCGGCAACGGCACCCGCCGCCGGGCGCCGCGGTGACCGCGGCTGCCCCGGCACGGCCCGGTCACCCCCGGCGCGGGCCCGCGGCAGCCCGCCGGATCACCCAGCACAGGCACGATCAGCGATGAAAGGACACCCGATGACCCTGGCCGACCCGGTCAGCCCCGACCTCAAACGGCACCTGCGCACCCTCAAGCTCGGCCAGCTGCTGGCCACCCTCCCCGACCGGCTCGCCCTGGCCCGGCAGGACAAGCTCCCCCACGCCGACTTCCTCGAGCTGCTGCTATCGGATGAGGTCACCCGCCGCGAGAACGGCTCGGCCGCCCGCCGCGCCCGCGCCGCCGGGCTCGACCCCGACATGCGGCTGGACACCTGGGACCCGTCCGCCGCCGTCCGCTACGACCAGCAACTGTGGAACGAGCTGGTCAGCCTGCGGTTCGCCGAAGCCGCCCACGGCGCCCTGGTACTCGGGCCCGTCGGCCATGGTTAACACTGCTCCTTTCTTTCCGTGTGGTGTGGCAAACAGTCCAGGCTGATCGTGTCCGGCCTGGATACGCAGGCCCTTGCGGCGCCCGGCGGTCACGTAGACGGCGGCGAGCTCGCCGCGCTGGACCTTGTGCAACACGGTCTGGCGGGCGATGCCGAGCACTTTGGCAGCCTGATCGAGGGGCAGCCAGCCGTCGGGGACGTCCGGCCGGATGCGGTCGCGAAGCGCCGGGTTGACGCGGATGTGCCAGGGGGCGCCGGGGGTGAGCTGCTCGCCGGTGATGAACCCGTCCCGCAGCCACCGGTAGATGGTGGCCTTGTCGACGCCGAGGAGCTGCGCGGCTTGCGGGACGCTGGCCATGAGGTCATCCTGGCGGCTGCCACTGACATTCGGGGCCGGGGCGGGGCAGTGCGGGATGCCGCGGGAGCGGCGCAGGCTGCTGACCCGGTCGCGGGTCCAGGCCAGCCCGGTCGCGGTGCGGCGCTGCTGGCGGCCCAGGATCTGCGCGATCGTGGTGTCGTTATAGCGGGTGGCCAGGCGCGTGATCAGGTCCAGGGTGTCCTCGCCGGTGGTGATCGCGCCGCCGCCTCTTTTCTGCAGCGGGATCGTGACGGCGGTGGTCGCCGTGCCCTGCCAGGCGATCAGCACGTGGCAGATCCGCGCCTGCCGGTCGATGGTGAGGGTGATCTCGCTGATCACGGCGCGGATCAGCTGCTTGCGCTGGCTGTTGCTGGTGGCAGGCGCGTCGAACACGGCGCTGACGTCGGCGCCGGCCCGGCTGAGCCAGGCGATCTCATCGCCGGTTAGCTGGACCGGGTGGCGGGCGCGGGCGGCAGCCAGGGCGCCCTCGGCGCGGTGCAGGCCGGCGAGGCGCTCTTCGAGCCGGGCCTCCAGGGTGCGGGCGACCAGCCGGTTGCCCGGCTCGACCTCGTCGTGCTTGCGCATCGCCCGGTCGGCCTCGAAACGGGCCCGCTCGAGCGCGGCCTCGAAGGCCGCCACCTGCTGGCAGTGGCGCTGCCCGGCGTCGGCCATCGCGTGCGCGGTGGCCTCCAGCGACGCCGGCTGCAGCACCTGGAACAGCTGCTCCAGCACGGCGCGGTGCAGGTAGATCCCGCCGATGCTCTGGCACGGCGGGGTGCCGTACAGCTGGGTCCCGCGGCCGCATACATACCGCGGCGCATCACCGCCGTGCCCGGAGTAGCCGACCTGCATCATCCGGCCGCACTTACCGCATCGCAGCAGGCCTGACAGCAGCGCCGCGCCCTTGCGGGCGGCGCCGCCGCCGTCCCCCCGCGGGGCCTTGTAGTTGGCCCGCAGCCGGGCCTGGTTGTCCTGGTAGGCATCCCAGCCCAGGTAGCCGGGGTGATGGCCGGGGATCAGCACCTCCCACTGATCTTGCGGCAGCTGCCGGTGCCGGGTGATCTTCTTCCCGCCGGCGATCTCGGTCCTGGTGGTGGTCTTGCCGAAGGCGAACGCGCCGGCATACGCCGGGTTTGTGAGGAAGTCGTGGACCGCCGGGTAGGACGCCTCGGCCCAGGTGATGCGCCGGGCGCCGGCTTTGCGCCGGGGCAGCCGCAGCCCCTGCTCCCGCAAGGTCATCATCACCTGCCGCGCCGACCCGAGCCGGCCGAACAGGGCATACACCTGGCTGATCGCCGACCGGACCGCCTCATCGGGCGACAGCATCACCTGGCCGTCGTCGTCGTA
>DATJZH010000392.1:0-12013 GCA_035499215.1 Streptosporangiaceae bacterium
CCCCGGCCAGGGTGCCGATGGTCCGGGTGAGAAACCCGAGTATGGACTGATCCACGAGGGCGCCGACCGAGCCGGTGTTGCCCGGCCGGAGGAAATACCCGGTAAGCCAGTAGCTGGCCGAGACCTTCGGCAGGAACAGGATCGTCTCCACCATGGCCTTCGAGTACAGGTAGGGGACGTTCCTGCCCTCGATCACCGTGAGGTTGACCGAGACCGTCGCCCGGACCGGATTGAGATCAGCGCTGAACTCGGTCTCGGTGATGTTCATCGTGTTGATGTTCACCGGGAGCACCCGCTTACGACCGAAGATGAACAGGATCATCGGCGGGTTGGGAGTGCGCGTGAAGCTGAACCCCTTGGGTTTGCCCAGCAGCGCGTCGACGGCGCCGCCCAGCAGGCTCTCCTGCTTGGGCTGGACCATGAGCTCCAAGGTGGAGATCTGCGGCGCGATCCCGAACTGCTCGGCTACGGTGTTACCCTCGTCGAGCCGGTCGGTGGCGTCCAGCCGGATGTCGAACCCGATCGTCTGCTCCTGGACGGTCACGAGCTGGTGCTTCTGCAGCTTGAGCAGGTCGGAGAACTCGCGCGGCACTGGCGCACCGGCGGCCGCCCGCCTGTCTTCGATGCCGGCTAGTACAAGCAGCGCAACACCGTCGAGCGGTGCCTCAGCAAGCTCAAGCAGTTCAGGGCCGTGGCCGCCCGCTACGACAAACGCGAGCGCGTCTACCAGGGCACCATCGACGTCGCCTCGATCAGCATCTGGCTGCGAGATCCCGTCCCATGATCCACGGGACACGCCCTAGCCGGCCAGCCTGTCGGCGGCTAACCGCGGCCGCGGGTCTGCGCTGCTGGTGATCCGCCGCGCGCCGGAACCTGATGCGCGCACATCATCTGCGACCGGATGACCGCTACGTGGAGCTCGCCCGCAAGATCGCCGACCGCGGCGCTGCGCGCGGCGCAGCGGGTGTTCGCCAGAACCGGAGGGCTGCACGCGGCGGGCGTCTTCCGGGCGGACGGCGAGCTGCTGGCGGCACGCGAGGACGTCGGCAGGCACAATGCCGTCGACAAGGTGGTCGGCTGGGCGCTGCGGGCGGGACGGCTGCCGCTGTCGGGGTGCGTCCTGCTGGTGAGCGGCCGCGCCTCGTTCGAGCTGGTGCAGAAGGCGGCCCTGGCCGGCATCCCGGTGCTCGCCGCGGTGTCCGCGCCGTCGTCCCTGGCCGCTGAGCTGGCGCAGCACGCCGGCCTGACCCTGGTCGGCTTCCTGCGCGGCAGCTCGATGAATGTCTATGCCGGCGCGCGGCGGATCACCAGCAGCGCAGACCCGCGGCCGCGGTTAGCCGTCCCCGCCGACAGGCTGGCCGGCTAGGACAGCGAAGCGTCGAGCAGGCCCCGGCGCCGGCGGATCGACAGGTCGAGCTTGGTGAACAGCGTGTCGACGACGACCCCGATGATCAGGATCACGATGATAACCGAGCTCGCGCCGGTGAAATCGAGGTTCTGCTGGTCGGCGCTGAGTTGCTGCCCGATCGAGAGCTGGCCGACGATCGCCACGAAGAGCTCGGCCGCCATCAGGCTGCGCCAGGCGAACGCCCAGCCCTGCTTGAGCCCGGCAACGTAGGCCGGCAGCGACGCGGGCAGGATCAGGTAACGGTAGAGCGCGAACCCGCGCAGGCCCATCGTCTTGCCGACCCTCAGCAGCAGCGGCGGGGTGTAGTCCACGCCCGTGATCAGCCCGCTGGCGATCGACGGGGCGGCGCCCAGGATGACCACGAAGAGGATGGCGGACTCATTCTCGCCGAAGATGATGATCCCGAACGGGGCCCACGCGACCGAGGGCATGGTCTGCAGGCCGGTGATGATCGAGCCGACCGCCGCCCGCAGCGGCGGGATCCTCGCTACCAGGACGCCGACGACCGAGCCGATGACAAGCGCCACCGCAAAGCCGAGTACTGCGCTGCGCAGGGTAACCCCGACGATGGCCAGGAGCTGGCCGTGCAGCAGCTGGTCCCACAGGCCGGCGAAAACTGGCCCTGGCCCTTTTAGCACATACTGCTTCCACCCGGTCAGGATCACCAGTTCCCAGATGGCCAGGACCAGGGCGACGGCCAGCGCCTTCGGCCAGAACGCGGTCCACGCCCTGCGGCCCAGCCGGCCAGGGTCCCGGCCTCCGCCAGCCGGCTCGAGCTCGAGACTGTCCAGCCCGCGCAGTGCCTGATCAGTTGCCATGCCGGCCCATCTCCTCGCGCAGCCGGCCGGTGATGACGCCGGCCAGCTCGGCGGTCTGGGCCGAGTCAATCGCCCGTGACCAGTCGCCGGGCACCGCGTACTCATCGATGACCTGGCCCGGCCGGCTGCTCAGCACGATGACCCGGTCGCCGAGGCGGACGGCCTCGCGGACATTGTGGGTCACGAACAGGACCGTCAGGGCCTGCTCGGCGCAGATCCGGTCCAGCTCGTCATGCAGCAGATCCCTGGTCATCGCGTCGAGCGCGCCGAACGGCTCGTCCATGAGGAGCACATCGGCGTCCTGTGCCAGTGCCCGCGCCAGCGCGACGCGCTGGCGCATGCCGCCGGACAGCTCGTGCGGCCGCTTGCCGCCGAAACCTTCCAGCTGCACGGTCTTCAGCAGCTCGCCGGCCCGGTCCCGCCGGTCGTTCCCGGGCACTTTCCTCGCGCGCAGCGCAAGCTCGACGTTGCTCGCCGCCGTCATCCAGGGCAGCAGCCCCGGCTCCTGGAACATCATCGCCACCCGCCTGCCGCCGACGGCAACCTGGCCGGCGGTGGGCGAGTCCAGACCCGCCACCAAGGACAGCAGCGTGCTCTTGCCGCAGCCCGATGCGCCAATCAGGCAGACGAACTCCCCCTGGCCGACTGTCAGCGACACGTTGTCCAGGGCGAGCACAGCGCGGCTGCCGGCCCCGAAGCGCTTGGAGACGCCGGTCAGCCGGACGGCCTCCCGGCCAGTCACCACGGTGCCGCTGCCGCCGCGGGCCGGCGCCCTCGGGGCCAGTCCCGCGGGTGCTGGCTGGCGCTCGCCGACGCTCACGAGCTCACCTGCGGCTGGCCGTCCGCTTTCAGCAGCGCGTTGAGCGGGCCGAGGTCGTAGATCGCGGCCAGGTTGCTCACCGGCCTGAGCAGGCCGACGGAGACGGCGTGCTGGGCGTCGGCGACAAGAGACGAGGCGATCGGGTCGTTCGTGAAGGTGACCTGCGCGAAAGAGGCAGCGACGACGCTCGGCTTGAGGCTCTTGCCGGTGAGCGAGGCCAGCTCCGCGTTGGCCGCCGTCCGCGCCGCTGACTTGTCGCTGCTGATGAGCTGATTCGCCTGGATCTGCCCCTTGAGCAGGCCGCTGATGACCGTCGGATGCGCTGCGATGAATGCCTGGGTCGCCACCAGGTTCGTGGTGACGAACTGGCCCTTCGGCCACTGGCTGGCCTCGTTCACCAGCTCGTGGCCGCCGGCCGCGACCATTTCCGTGTCATAGGGAGCCGGCTCCCAGCCGCCCGCGATCCTGCCGGACTCGAAGGCGAGGACGGCATCTGAATTGGGCGTGATCGGCGTGATGGGAACGTCGCCGCCGCCGGTCGACGTGGCGGTCAGGCCCTGCCTCTTGAGCCAGTAGCGGAGCGACACGTCCTGGGTGTTGCCGAGCGACGGGGTTGCCAGCCTCTGGCCTTTCAGCTGAGCGGCCGCGGTGATGTCTTTCTTGACCACCAGCCCGGCGCCGCCGGATGCGGAACCGGAGATGACCTTGATGAGCTTCCCGTTCGAGGTCTGCCAGGCCTTGATCGCCGGGTTCGGGCCGACGTACGCGGCGTCCAGCTGGCCCGCCAGCAGCGCGGTGGCTTCCTCGGTGCCGGTGCTGAAGGGATAGAGCTTCAGGGTCACGCCCTTGCCGAGGTCCTCGGTGAAGTAGCCCTTGTTGACCCCGATCAGCGCGCTGGCGTGGGTGATGTTCTCCAGGAATCCCAGCCGCAGCGTCACGCTGCCCGAGCCGCTGGCCGAACTGCCCGAGTCAGATGCCGCCGACGAGCCACAGCCCGCCGCCAGGAGGGCAACTGCAGCGGCTCCTGCCGCGACAAGCGCTCGCCTCATGGTTCACCCTTTTCCGATTGAGTTAATAGGTAAAGGCGTTTCTAGCATACCCGGGAGAGGCGAGCAAATCACGCTGCGCAGCGGTGATCAGGCAACCAGAAAGCTGGCCGGCCTAGCCGCCACAGGGGCGGGAGTGGCGCCGGCCGCCGGCCGGCCGGGTCAGCCGTTGTCGCTGACGTCGCTGAAGTCAATGCCCTGCACCGACGGAAACTTCTGCAGGCACTGCTGCAGCTCGGCCAGGTTGGCGTCGCTGGCGTTGCTGGTGTTGTAGCGCAGTGCGTTGATGACGTCCAGCGCGGTCTCAGTCCGCTTGATCGGCGCGGCCTTGACGTTCGGCACATGCGAGCAGGCCTGCCGGACCTGCAGCACGGCAGCGACTGAGGTGCTCGCCCTGAAGGTCACGACGGCCGCCTGCTGAGAAAGGGCGGCATCCATCTGCCCGCAGCCGGCCAGCACCAGCATGCTCAGGCCGATGGCCGCGGCCGCCGCTGCGGGTGCCAGCCTGGACAGGCCGAGGCGTCGCGGCGCCGGGCGCCGGGCGCGCGGGGACTGGGGCACGGGCCCTAGCTTAACCGGCGGCGGCGGCAGACCGGGCCGGGCACCCGGCCGGCCCGGCCGGCGAACGTGACGCAGACGGGCCAGGCCCGCCGTCATCTTGGGGCGATCAGCGCGCGGGCCGGGCGCGGCCGGGCTGGCCGAGTCCAGCCGTTGCCTGCGGCAGCGCTACAGGATGCCGCTGTCCTGGGCCCTGGCGATGGCGTCGCGGCGGGAGGAGACCCCGAGTTTGCGGTAGATGGCCCTGGTATGGGTTTTGATGGTGTTCTGCGACAGGTAGAGCTCGTGGCCGATCTCGCGCAGGGACAATGTGCCGCGCAGCAGCCGCAGCACCGCTACCTCGCGCTCGGTGAGCGGCCCGGCGAGCGGCGCTTCCCGCGGCTGGCCCGCGAGCTGCCGTTCGAGCCGGGCCAGCCTGGCGAGCTGGGCCTCGGCGCCGTCCGGCGAGGAAGTCAGCAGCCGCCTGGCCTCGGCGGCAAGCGCGACAGCCCCGGGCCGGTCGCCGGTCTCGGAAAGTACCGGCGACAGGCGCAGCAGGAGCTCCATCGTGGGCCACGGGCTGATCCCGGGCTGCTCGCGCCGGACCCCGAGCGCGCGCTCCAGTTCCCGCCGAGCCTCGGCGAGCCGGCCGCGGCGGGCGAGGACCGCGCCGGCGGCGGCAGATGCCAGCGAGCTCTGCGGGGCCCGGTCCAGGCCGGGGCCAGCATCGGCCACCACGTCGCGGGCCGACCGCGCCAGCTGCTCCGCCTCAGCCAGGTGTTCCCCGTCGATCGCGATCAGTGACAGGACGGCGAACCCCAGCATCCGGATGATCGCGACCGACGCGGGTGCGGACAGGGCCGCCTGCGCCTGCGCGGCCGCGGCCCGGTGGTCGCCGGACCAGTAGAGGGCGCCTGCATGGGAGGCCCGCGCCAGCGCATACCACGGCGACGCCGGATCGGTCTCCAGCGTGGTGGCCCTGGCCGCCGCATCGCGCATCGGGCCCAGGCCCTCGAACCCGAAAGTGCCGTTCAGCAGCGCCGCCGACGACTGCAGCGAGCGGAAGCCGTCCGGCAGCGGTCCGTCATGCCCGCCCGCCTCGACGATCGGCCGCCAGCGCCGAAGAGCCTGCCGGTCGCCCGACAGCGCCGCGGCCCACGCCGCGCAGTGCGCCGCAACCGGATGAGCGCTGACCGCGCCGTCGCCGAGCGAGCTCAGCCAGCCCCGGACGGTCGCCACCCGTCCGGAATCGACATAGGCGTACCAGTGCGTCGCGATCAGGTCGACGACCCCGGCGGCGTCGCCGGCGGCATGCGCGTGACCGATCGCCTCGTCGGCCAGTCCGGACCGGCGATGCCATGCGCTCGCGCGCTCGTGCAGCGCGGGCACGATCTCCGGTTCAGTCCGGGCAAGCTCGCTGCGGAGCACCTGCGCGAAGAGATGGTGATAGCGGAACCACTGCCGGGTATCGTCCAGCGGCACGACGAAGAGATTCTCCCGCTCGAGCAGGTCGATGGCCTGCGCCGCGCCGGGTGACCCGGCAACGGCCTCGCACAGCGGCGCGCAGAACCGGCTGAGGATGGCGGTCCGGGCGAGGAACTGGCGGATTCCGGCGGGCTGGCAGCCCAGCACCTCCTCGGCCAGGAAGTCAACGACGAACCGGCTGTTCCCGGTGAACTGGCGGATGAAGGCACTCGGCGACGGGTGCCCGCGCAGCGACAGCGCCGCGAGGTACACGCCCGCGGGCCAGCCTTCGGTCCGCTCGACCAGATCAGCCAGGTCGGGCTCGCCGAGCTCGATGCCGGCGACCGCGGCGACGAGCTCGGCGGCATGCGCGCGGGTGAACCGAAGCTGGCCCGCCCGCAGCTCGACCATCTCCCCGGCCGCCCGCAGGCGGGCCAGCGGCAGCGGCGGGTCAGCTCGCGTGACCAGCACCAGCTGAACCGCGGGGGGCAGGTGCAGCAGCAGGAACGCGATCTGGTCGTGGCAGCCGCGCGCCCCGATCACGTGGTAGTCATCCAGCACCAGGACGACCGGCTCGCCGAGCGCGTCCAGGTCGTTGACCAGCAGCGGGAGCACCGTTCCCGCGATGTCAGGGACCTGGGCCCGCAGCGCGCCCAGGACGGCACCGGCGTCGAGCTTCGGGCAGGCCCGCTGCAGCGCGCACACCACATGCCACCACAGGCGGCCCGGATCGTTGTCGCCGGGATCGAGCGATATCCAGGCGAACGAGCGGCTTTCGCTCTGAACGGCGCGCCACTGCGCCACGAGAGTGGTCTTGCCGAAGCCCGCCGGAGCGTCCACGAGCACGAGGCTCGCGGTGACGCCGCCCAGGTAGCCGAGGAGTTCCTCGCGCTCCACCCACTCATTGCGCGCCGCCGGGGCATGCAGCTTCGTCTCGATCTCGATCGGCGCGTCGAGGCTCACCCGCCGCGACACCGGGGCGGCAACTGCCGGTCCCGCGGATTCCGCCCGACCGCATCTGCGCAGCACACTTGCCCCCCCAGGCCGGTAGGTCCTGCCCGCATGAGTCTGGGGCAGCACCCTCGCATCCGCTTGCCCACTATCGCACGTCGTTTCCTGACTTAGCAATCGCTGCGCCCCTGGCGTCGGAGCGGCCGGCCCGACGCCCTGCCAGCTCCGCGAGGGCTCGCACATCGACCCGGACGGGAGCCTGATCCGCTTAGGCTCGCCCGCACAGCAGTGCGACCGCAGCCCGCAGCGGCCAGCAGGTCACCTGCATTTCCGCGGCCGAGCGCACCGGCACTCATCGCCTGGCGGCCTGGCGCTTGCGCGCTGCGTCAGACCCTGGCGGCCGGCTCCTGCTGAGCGAACTGCGTGCGGTAGAGCTCGGCGTACATCCCGCCGCCGGCCAGCAGGTCCTCGTGCCGTCCGCGCTCACGGACCTGGCCGGCCTCGATGACCAGGATCTGATCAGCCTCGCGGATCGTCGACAGCCGGTGCGCGATGACCAGCGACGTGCGGCCGGCCAGTGCCGTCTTCAGCGCCCGCTGCACCGCGGCCTCGGACTCGGAGTCCAGGTGCGCGGTGGCCTCGTCGAGCACCACGACTGTCGGCGCCTTCAGCAGCAGCCGGGCCAGCGCGATGCGCTGCTTCTCCCCGCCGGAGAGCCGGTAGCCGCGGTCGCCGACCACAGTGTCGAGCCCGTCGGGCAGCGTCGAGATCATGCCCCAGATCTGGGCCGCCTGGCACGCGTCGATCAGCTCGCGCTCGGAGGCGTCCGGCTTGGCATAGGCCAGGTTGGCGCGGATCGTGTCGTGAAACATGTGCGCGTCCTGGGTGACGACGCCGACCACCTCGTGCAGTGAGCCCTGCGTGACGTCCCGAAGATCATGGCCGCCGATCCGGACAGCGCCGGCGAGCGGGTCATACAGCCTGGCCACCAGGTGGGTGATCGTGGTCTTGCCTGCGCCCGACGGCCCGACGAGCGCGGTGAGCTGCCCGGACGGCGCCCGGAAGCTGACGTCGGACAGGACGTCCCTGCCGGGATCGGCATGCTCGGGTGCGGGCAGCGCGATGGATTCCAGCGAGGCGAGCGACACCTCGCTGGCAGCCGGGTAGCGGAACGAGACATGATCGAACTGGATCTCCGGCGCCATCTGCCGGATCTGCGCGTTGTCACCGGGACTGGCGCCTGATGCCGCGAACCGCGGCAGCGGCGCCGCACCGGGCCGGTCCTGGATCAGCGGCCTGAGGTCCAGCACCTCGAAGACCCGGTCGAAGCTGACCAGTGCCGTCATGACGTCGACCTGCACGTTGGACAGCGAGGTGATCGGCCCGTAGAGCCGGCTGAGCAGGGCGGCCAGCGCGACGAGCGCGCCCAGCTTGAATACGCCATGGATGACCAGGCCGCCGCCTAGCCCGTAGACGACGGCGGTGGCCATCGACGCGAGCAGCGTCAGGGCAATGAACAGGGCGCTGCCGTACATGGCGGTGACCACGCCGATGTCGCGGACCCGGGCGGCGCGGCCGGCGAAGATCTCGGCCTCTTCCTCCGGACGGCCGAAGAGCTTCACCAGCATGGCGCCCGCGACGTTGAAGCGCTCGGTCATCGTCGAGCCCATGGCGGCGTCAAGCTGCATCGATTCCCTGGACAGCCGCTGCAGCCGCCGCCCGACCATCCGGGCCGGGATGATGAAGAGCGGCACCAGCACCAGCGCGAAAACCGTGACCAGCCAGGACAGGTAGATCATCGTCGCGAGCACGAGGATCAGGCTCAGCACGTTGGAGACCACAGACGAGAGCGTGGACGTCAGCGCCTGCTGCGCGCCGATGACGTCGCTGTTCAGCCGGCTGACCAGCGAGCCGGTCTGGGCTCTGGTGAAGAAGGCAATGGGCTGCCGCTGCACATGCCCGAACACCTGGGTGCGCAGGTCATAGATGAGCCCCTCGCCGATCCGCGAGGAGTACCAGCGCTGGGCGATGCCGAGCAGGGCGTCGAGCAGGGCCAGGCCGGCGACTCCGGCCGCGATGCCCAGCACCAGCCCGGTGTCGCGTCGGACGATGGCGTTGACCGTGGCGCCGAGCAGCAGCGGCACCAGCACGGTGATGACCGAGTCCACCGACGTGATGAGCAGGAAGACGCCGAGGATGAGCCGGTAGGGCTTCGCGTACGACGCGATCCTGCGAACGGTGCCGGGCTTGAGCTGCTGGCGCGTCACGGACCGGTCGCGGGAGAACGACCGCATCGCATGCCAGCTGCCCGCATTCATGACCGGGTCAACCTCCGGCTCATTCGGCGTCTTCCCCTGTCAGCTGTCGGCGAACTGCGAGCATCCCGGCTCGCCGGCGCCGGCCGCCCTCCGTCATCCCCGGCGGCGGCAGCCAGGCGCCGGCCGCTAGCGGACGAGCCGGTTTCGCAACAGGGCTGCCTGGGCCCGGCGCTCAGCCGCTGCCTGCTGCTGGAGGGTGTTGGCGGCCGCCTGGACCAGGAGCGCCTTGGTCGCCCGCGCGGCCGCCGGGTCGGTTGCCAGCAGCCCGGCGGCCAGGTCTGCCACGGCCGGGTCCAGCTCGGCCGGCGGCACGACCATCTCGGCGAGCCGCAGGCTGATGGCTTCGCTGGCCCCGACCATGCGGGCCGTCAGGCACAGCTCGATCGCCCTGGGCAGGCCGACAATGTCGACGAGGGGCTTGGTGCCGGTCAGGTCGGGAACCAGGCCGAGCGCTGGCTCCTTCATGCACAGCATGGCGTCCGCGGCCAGGATGCGCAGATCGCAGGCCAGCGCAAGCTGGCAGCCTGCCCCGATTGCGTGTCCTCGCACTGCCGCGACCGACACGATGGCCGGGTCGCGCAGCCAGGTGAACCCTGCCTGCAGCCCGGCGATCCAGTCCTCGAAACCGGGATCGTCCGGGCTGGGCATCGGCTGCTCGCCGGGAACGCCGGCGGGCGAGAACATGCGCAGGTCAATGCCGGAAGAAAAGGATTGACCCGCACCGCGGACGACGACGACGCGCACCGCGGGCGGCAGGCTCGCGCCGATCACCGCGAGGCCGCGCCACATGCCAGGCGTCATCGCGTTGCGGCGCTCGGGACGGCTGAGGGTAATGGTCGCGACGGCGTCGTCGATGTCAAGCTGCAGCCCCCGGGAGTCGAGGTCAGCTGTGCTGATGGTCACCCGTCCTCCCGGCGGCGGAGTGCGTGCTGGCTGACGCCGCGGGTCAGGCACGGACCGGTCAGGCCGGCATTGCCCGCGGCATTCCGCAGCCAGGGCCGCAGCGGCCGCCGCATCCTCGGGGCGGTGCCGCTGCCCTTGCCCCGGCTCAGCGCTTCGATTTGGCCTTTCCCCTGGTAGCGCCGCCGCGGCCGCGGAGCGCAACCCCGGTCTCGGTGAGAATCCGGTGAATGAACCCGTAGGACCTGCCGGTGGACGCGGCGAGCGACCGGATGCTCTCACCGCCGTTGTATCTCTTCTTGAGATCAGATGCCAGTTTCGTGCGGTCGGCACCGGTCACCCTGGTGCCTTTCTTGAGGGTCTCGGTCACGCGTGCCTCCCGGTGAACTGAAGTGACCGCTGCGTTACGTATCTCGCCATGATCACGCATCCGTCCGTGATCGGCTACCCACACGGCGGCAAAAAGATCTCTTCTTTTTACGGTGTGAGCGAACGGACTGTCGCGGCCATTGTCAGGCGAGCGCCACCAGGTCCGCCAGATCCGCGCTCCAGGCGTCCTCGATCCCGTCGGGGAGCATTACCACCCGCTCCGGCCGCAGCGCGTCCACCGCGCCCTCGTCGTGCGTGACCAGGACGATCGCGCCCTGGTAACGCTGCAATGCCGCGAGGATCTCGGCTCTGCTGCCAGGATCGAGGTTGTTGGTCGGCTCGTCGAGCAGCAGCACGTTGGCTCCGGACACCACGAGCAGCGCCAGGGCGAGCCTGGTCTTCTCGCCGCCCGACAGCACGCCGGCGGGCTTGGCGACGTCGTCGCCGGAGAACAGGAACGAGCCGAGGATGCTGCGATGGTCGGCCTCGCCCAGCGCCGGTGCCGCCGCGCGCAGGTTTTCCAGCACGGTCAGGTCGTTGTCCAGCGTCTCGTGCTCCTGCGCGTAATAGCCAAGCCGCAGGCCATGACCGGGCAGGACATCCCCGGCATCGGGATCCTCGATCCCGGCGAGCAGCCGCAGCAGCGTGGTCTTGCCGGCCCCGTTGAGCCCGAGCACCACGAGGCGCGCGCCCCGGTCGACTGCCACATCGACGTCCTCGAAGACCTCCAGGGAGCCGTAGGACTTGCTGAGCCCCCGGGCGGTCAGCGGCGTCCGGCCGCAGTGCGCGGGCACCGGGAACCGCAGCCTGGCGATCCGGTCGGCAGCCCGGTCCGCGCTGACTCCGGCCAGCAGCCGCTGCGCCCGGCGCTGCATGCCCTGGGCTGCCTTCGCCTTGGTCGCCTTGGCCCGCATCCTGTCGGCCTGCGTGTGCAGCGCCGCCGCCTGCCTTTCGGCATTGGCCCGCTCGCGGCGGCGCCGTCGCGCATCGGTCTCCCGCTGCTGCAGGTACGCCCGCCAGCCGAGGTTGTAGATGTCGAGCACGCAGCGGTCGGCGTCCAGGTGCAAGACCTTGTTGACGACGGCGTCCAGCAGTGCGCTGTCGTGGCTGATGACCACGACGCCACCGCGGAAGCTGCGCAGATGGTCGCGCAGCCAGGAGACCGAATCGGCATCGAGGTGGTTGGTCGGCTCGTCGAGGAGCAGCGTCTGCGATCCGCCGAACAGGATCCTGGCGAGCTCGACTCGCCGCCGCTGGCCGCCTGACAGGGTACGCAGCGGCTGCTTCAGCACCTTCTGCGGCAGGCCCAGGCTCGAGGCCAGCGAGGCTGCCTCGGATTCGGCCGCGTACCCGCCGAGTACGGCGAGCCGTTCCTCGAGGTG
>DATJZH010000393.1:0-3379 GCA_035499215.1 Streptosporangiaceae bacterium
CTGCTCCGCGAGCCAGGCGGCCCGGTCCAGGTGGTGCACGAGACGCACCGCCTGGGACTGTTCGGCCGCAGCACCTGGCTCAGGCTCCTGGCCGGCGGCGGTTTCGAACCGCAGGCCGTCACCGGGGAAGCTGCTGCGGACGGGGTGCCACGCGTACTTTTCGCCGGCCGCCGGCCCGCCGCGTAACCGGACGCCAGTACCGCGTCTCAGGTAGCGCATCCGCGGCACCGCGGTCGCCGCGGGCCGGCTGACGGCCTGCGACTGCCAGGACCGCCGGCACCCGGTTCCTGCCGTTACGCCGTCGTGACGCCGTCGTTATACCGCCGTTGCGACGTCCCGGGCGTCTCAGCGCGATGCCTGTGAACAGGCACAGGCATTTCTCAAGAAACCAGGACAAGGCATGCTCAAGTCCTGCATCGTAGATACGGCACACACATGGATAAAACGCCTACTAGGTCCGTTGCGTACTACGACTACGCCGCCGCGCAGAGTGGCAAGTCATACTGCCGGAGCGGCGCCGGCCCTTCCTGCTATGACTGCTCCGGTCTCGTCGGGGCTGCTGCCAGCACGCGCACATCTGGCTTGGCCGGACCACCTACGACATGCTCGCCAGCGGCCGGCTGATCCGGATTGGCCACGCCCAGGCCCGGCGCGGCGATCTGGCTTTCCAGGCACCGGGCACGTGGAGCTGCTCGACGGCGGCGATACCACCTTCGGGGCGCATGACGCCGGCTCGCGGATCGGGCTGATCCAGTTCAGCTCCTCCTGGGAGCCCACGGCTTGTTACCGCGTCGAGGGCGCTGACAGCACATGACCATGTACACGTAGCGGACCGCGCGAGCTGCTCCCGCCCGGTCGCTTGCCGTCAGGCCGCGCCCTGCGGCCGTCACGCCGGATGGTTGTCGCTGTGTCGTTCAGGCGGGCTGAGGCCATGTCCGGCGTAGGCTCGCCAGCATCGCATCGCATCCCGCGCCGGCCGGTCAGCCTGTCAGCAGCCGGCCGGGGCTGACCCGCCGGGCGGTCCTATGGTCGTCATGAGGCCTGCCGAGAAGGTCACGCTGGCCGGCATTCAGGCCGACCTGAGCCGGCTAATCCGCTACGACGACGAGTCCATTGTCAATGACCAATGGATCAGGCAACGCTACGACAGCGGCTGTTTCCCCGGCCTTGCGCCCGCCAGGAGGGCAGCTGTCCGCACAGCCTGGCACGAAGCCGGGCACGCGGTCGCAGCGCTGGCCGTCGGGGCGCATTTCAGCTCGGCCAGCATCCGCCACGGCCGCGATCATCAAGGCCGGGTCCATGGCATCCGGGGCGCCGGCGACCTCGCATTCGTCGTCGACGCGGCCGGCCAGGTCGCCGAGCGCCTGATGAACTGGACAATGCTCGAGCGCGATGACGATCTACGCGAATGGCTGCCGACGTGGAAGGGAGGCGGCGGGGACGCAAGACACTTTCGGCAGGCCCTCGGCGGGCGCTTCGGCAATGATGAATTCGGCGCCTGGCGCTATACTGAGAGAACGCTAGCCCCGCTGCGGCCGAATATCCGTCAGGTGGCCAGGGCCCTGCTCGTTCATCCTCGTCACCTGCCGTACGAAGTCGTGGCAGCTACCGCCAATCTGGCATGATGTGAGTAATGAGCAGTTCAAGATTCCCCCGCTTCCCCGTGACCGTGACCCGGCTTCCGGTGATCCGCTGCCAGGTCTGCCAGCGCGGTATCCCGTGCAGGTCAGGTCAGGCGAGTGCCGTTCTGACCGAGCACTACCGCCGTGAGCATCCCGACGTGCTCGACGCCGCCCGTCGATCCGTCTGAGCAGGCCGCGCCCGCGGTCCCGCGCGGCCGAGCCGTCCCGTGCTGCCAGTCCACGCTGGCTTCAGCGCGGCAGCCGCGGCGGGCCTTACCGCCGGCCGCGGCGCCACTGCGGCTTGCGCTTGGCGAGGAACGCGTGCATCCCCTCGCGCGCGTCCGGCAGCTGGCTGCTCGCGGCCATCACCTCGACGGCGTAGGCGTACGCCTTCGGCTGGTCGAGGTCTATCTGAGCGTAGAGCGCCTGCTTGCCGATGCCCTTGCTCTCCGCGGAGCCCAGCGTGACGCGGTCGAGGATGTCCGCCGCGGCGGAGTCGAGCCGATCGGCGGGCACCACCCGGTTGACCAGCCCCCAGTCCAGCGCGGTTCGCGCGTCGATGACGTCGCCCGACATGGCCATCTCCGCCGCGCGTTTCCGGCCGACGTTCCTGGCGATCGCCACCATCGGAGTGTGGCAGAACCAGCCGCCCTTCCCGCCCGGCGCGGCAAAGCCGGCCTCCTCGCTTGCCACGGCGAGATCGGCGCTGGCGACCAGCTGGCAGCCGGCCGCCGTGGCGAGACCGTGCACCCGGGCCACCACCGGCTGGGGGACCTGCTGCATCAGCGTCATCAGCTCAGTGCAGGTCATCAGCAGGGAGCGAACCGCAGCCAGGTCGGCGTCGGCGACGTCGGCAAAGTCATGCCCGGCGCAGAACACCGGGCCGTTGCCCGCCAGCACGATGCCCAGGACTTCGCTGTCCCCGATATCGCGGAAAGCGGTGATCAGCTCGCGCATGTGCGGCAGCGACAGGGCATTGCGCCGCTGCGGCCGGTTCATCGTGACGGTGGCGTAATCGCCGGACCGCTCGACCAGGATGTGCTCGAACTCCATGGCGGCCTCCTTCTCCAGTTCGCAGCCTAGCTGGCGCCGGGCCAGCGGGCCGTTGCCGGATAAGCGCCGGCGCCCTACCCGACGACGCAGCTGCTGCTGTGGCCGCGGCTGGGAAATGCCTTGGCCAGGGCGGCGGCGATCAGCTGCGCCCTGGCCGCATAGCCGGCTGAGGTGTAGTGAATCCCGTCCGAGATGAGCCAGCTGCCTTTCGCGACGGCCGCCCAGCCGAAGATCCGCATGTTCGGATACCGGGCGCAGGCCTGGCGCAGCGCGGCGTTCCACAGCTGCATGCCGGACTCCGCATAGGGGCCGGTGGCGAGCAGCGACTTGACATCCACCCACATCACCGGCTGGCCGTCAGTCGCCGACATCATTTCCTCGATGCGCGTCATCCGCCCGACCGGCGAGCCGACTGCCACATTGGCGGTGTCGTTGGTGCCCAGCGCGATCACCCAGCACCCCCGGTACCCCTCTCGGGCGAGATCATGCCCTCCGAGGTGGAGTCACCGATATGCGCGACGGCGCGACAGGACGTGCGGGCGGGCCCGGCGGGTGCCGCGACTGCCCGGACGTAGCCTGACGCCGCGGAATCAGGCGCCGCGGAATCAGCAGGCGGGGATGTCGCTGCGGGGCCAGCGGGCCCGGCCCCGCCGGAGGTGGCGCCCGGCGGCCCGGCGCTGCCCGCGGATCCGGGGCGGGGCGGC
>DATJZH010000394.1:0-9713 GCA_035499215.1 Streptosporangiaceae bacterium
TCCACGGTGCAAACGATTATGACACACATTGTCCGCCTGGCTCCGGAAGTGGAGCCAGATCATGCACGGCGAGGACAACGACGGCAAGTTCCCTGACGAGAGCCCGGTCGAGGTCCGCTACCCGCGCTCCAAGCGGGAGGAGCAGGGCGGCCGGGAGCGGTGGCCGTGGCTGCCGGGAACTATCGTAAGGCAGTGCGGGCCGGACGAGTGGTATGTGTACGTCGAGGTCCGCGAGCTGGCCGTGCTGCGGGACGGGCGGCGGGCGCCGCGCGGGACTGCCAGCCGTAACCTCTACTATCCCTGCTGCTTCCGGGACAGCTCGGAGATCCGGCTGCGGCCCGCATCGAGCGGCCCGGCGTCAGCGCGGCGCGGGGTGGGCCGGTGAGCGGGGACCGGGTGATCCGCTTGGCGACGGCGGCTGTGGTCTGCGCGGTGGCGGCGTTCGCGGCGGTGGTCAGCTACTCCCACGTCTACGGCCTGGGCCAGGCGCACGGGCAGGGCGGCGCGGCGGCCCGGCTGCTGCCGCTGTCCGTGGACGGGCTGATCCTGGCCGCCTCGCTCGTGCTGCTCCACGAGGCCCGCAACGACCGGGACGCGCCACGGCTGGCCCGGCTGATGCTGTGGTTCGGCATCGGTGCCACGATCGGCGCGAACATCGCATTCGGGGCGGGGTACGGCCTGCTCGGGGCGCTGATCTCGGCCTGGCCTGCGGTGGCGTTCATCGGCTCGGTGGAGATCGCCATGCAGCAGGTGAGGCGAGCCCACGTGCCACGAGTGGCTAGCAGCGGGCCAGCTGTGGCAGAGGTGGCGGGGGATGTGGAGCAGGCGGTCCGCGCGGCGTATGTGGCGTCGGTGGCGGCCGGGCAACCGCTGAGCCAGCGGGCCATGGCCGAGCGGTTCGGCCTGTCCCGCCGCAAAGTGAGCCAGCTCATCACGACGATTGCCGTCGACAGCACTGGCCGGTTGCCGGACGCGACGAAGGCGTGAGCATGAACCGGCACGGCGGGATAGCCGAACGGCACCGGCACGATGGCCAGCAGAACAGGACGCGGCGACCAGCGATCAGGACAGCTTCCTTACCACCCTCGGCGAAGAAGGAGCCCGCCAGACCTGACCGGTGAATGGGTTAGAAAGGATCCTGAGGGGCCGGGTTGTGCTTCGTAGAGGTGGTGAGCAGGCGTCAGCAGATCGGCACGATTCGCGGTGCCTGCATCCCCGGTTGTGGCTGCTGGCCGGGCATGGCGGCGTGCGGCATAACCGGTTATGCCGGGACGCTTTCCGCTGTTGTGGCCCGCCCGGATCGGGGGGCACCGGGGATACCTAAACAAGATGACCGTCGGCGGGCCATCGCGCGGCGCGGCGACGTCGGTGGAACTCGTGTGTGTGGCGATGCGCTCGGCTCGCGTCATCCCCTCGGACAGTTCACGCGCGATACTCACCGCGACCGCAGCCGATTCCGCGCGTAGCGATGCGCCGCACTCGGTGTCGATCAGGTTCAGCAGCTTGACCGTTGCCTGGGTCCGTGGTGCCGTCCGGCTCATGCGGGATCACCGGGGCTTTCCGGCATGGTCGGCGAGCCGCCATATGACCTGGTGAGGTTTGGACTCGACATGGCGTGCGTGGCCGGTTTTCACCAGGACTGTCAGCGCGTGCCGTGCCGTGGCCTTGGATACGGTGTGTGCTTGGGCCAGCCGGGCCGAGGAGGGCAGCAGGGAGCCGGGCGGGTAGGTGCCGTCTTCGATCCGTCCGCGCAGCAGCCGGGCCAGCCAGATGTAGCGCGGGGTGTAGTCAGCGTCCAGGTCATCCATCGGCGCGGCCTCCCCCGGGATTCCCGTTACCAGGGACGGCGTCGTCCGGCAGCGGGTCACCCGCGTTGTAGGGCTGCCGCCGCGCCCGCTCGATGTCGATGGCGGTCATCTCGGCCAGGATCGACACGTGCACGGGTGAACCGGGGCCCGCCAGGGCCAGGCTGATCTGAAGATCTCGCCTGGCACGGTCGAGCTGATCACCGGTCAGGCCGCTGACATCGTGGAGACGGTCAGCAGGCATCGGCCAGCCTCTTCCGGTCTTCTTCTTCGGCCAGCACGGCGTCAAGCGCGTCCTGAAGCTGGTCGCGGGCCGGGGGCACGGGATTCTTCATGCCGATGGACTCGAGAGCGTTCTCCAGCCGTGCGTGATAGTCGCGCAATTCGGATGTGGTCAGCGCGTGAAGCGGATGCTTGGGCGGGTCAACTGAGGCAGGTTCGGCGGGCATCGGCGGGCCGCTCCTCACGAGTAAGTCGGGCGGATGATCTCGGTACCCAACGTGCCCGCCCGGGACTACCGTTGGGTAGAGCTTTCGGTTGCTCAGCGTGATAGCGCGGCTCGGGCGGGATTCCGCGCTCGCGGCCCTGGACTAAGCGGAGCAGACATGACAGATGCGGAATCGGGCCCAGCCGATGCGCAGGCCAGCGCAGCCGGGATCTTCGCGGCGGAACTGAAGGCGCAGCGCGGCCGGCTCGGCTGGACCCAGGTCCAGCTCGGAGACAGAATCGGCTACTCCGGATCGTTCATCTCCGACGTGGAGCGCGGGGCACGGTGGGCAAGCCTGGACTTCGCGCAGCGGTGCGACAACGAGATGGGCATGCCCGGGACCCTGGAACGGATGCATGAGCTGACCCGGCGCGAGGCATACCCATCTTGGTTCAGCCCGGTGATCCCGTTCGAGGCAGCGGCAGTCCGCATCCACGGATGGGCATTGGGCGCGGCACCGGGCCTGCTGCAGACCGAAGGCTACGCGCGATCGGTCATCCAAGCCCGCAGACCCGAGGCCGATGACGCCGCCATTGAGCGCACGGTCGTAGCGCGCATGGAGCGGCAGGCGATCCTCGCGAGGGAAAACCGGCCCCTGCTCTGGTACGTGCTGCACGAAGGCTCGCTGCGTCACGTGGTCGGTGACCGGGAGATCATGGCCGGGCAACTCGATAAGCTGATCAAGTCAGCAACCATGCCGGGCGTGGTGCTCCAGGTACTGCCGTTCACCGCGCACGATCACGCAGGAGTCGAGGGGCCGATCGTCCTGTACGAAAGCTACAGCGGTCCCGCCGTGGCCTACACCGAGTGCTACGGAGGCGGCCGACTCGTTGAGGCCAGCGACGAAGTAGCCGACCTGATGACCGTGGTGGGCATGCTCCGGGCGGCAGCGCTACCGCCACGGGACTCGCTGGCCTTCATGACGCAGATCAGGAGAGACCTTGATGACCGGTAACACGATGTGGCGCACGTCCAGCTACAGCGGGGGCTCGGGCGGCGACTGCGTAGAAGTCCGGGACGACACCGGGCGCGTGCTCGTGCGCGATACCAAGGACCGTACCGGCCCCGTGCTGCCCTTCACTCCCCAAGCGTGGCAGCGGTTCGCTGACCTGGTGAAGCGCTCGTAAGCGCGCCTGTAGGTTCCCGGTGAACTTGTCCAATTCCCAGGGGAGTTTTCCACTGGATTTCCAATTGGACGTTTCTCGGGCGGAGTGACTGTGTACCCGGCGCAGCTTGCGCCGGGCAGGTCGGTCTTCCTGTGGTACAGATCGTGGCATTACGTTCTGCGTTCAGGTTGCCTCGGCGTGTTTCCGTGACTCTGGCCAGTTCTGGGTTCATCGTGCCTGTATGTGCCTGATTGACCGGGATGCCCGGCTGGTGCCGGTTGAGGTAGATGATCTTGGCTCTGCGGTGGCGCAGGTGCGCCGCGGGGACTCCGGGGAAGATGTTCCCGTGCGCCTGGTGTCAGCGGCGTTGTTCCGGGGATCGAGCCCGTGGCGGACGTTCGGGTCGCGTAAGGGCCAGGGTCATTACCCTGGCGCGTACTGGTCGGCGGTGACTGGCGGGCATGTTCCCTACGAATCGCGGCTGGAGCTGTCGTTTCTCCTGTTCGCTGACCGTGAGCCTGGTGCGCGGGCGATCTATGCCCAGCCCTTCCGGCTGGTTGCCGCTGTCAGGGGGAGGACCCGGCGGCACGTTCCTGATTTCCTGGTGGAGAAGGGTGATGGCGGGCTGACAGTAGTTGACGTCAAGCCGCGGCGGCGGCTCGATGACGATGAGGTGAGGTTCACTTTCGGCTGGACTGCCGGCCTGGCGGGGATGCTGGGGTGGGGATTCGAGGTGTTCAGCGAGCCGGAGCCGGGCGTCCTGGCGAATGTGCGGTTCCTGTCCGGATACCGGCGGGTCCGCCAGTTCGACCCGGCAGTGCTGGAGAAGGCCCTGTCGCTGGCGGGCAGGCCGCTGCCCCTGGCGGACCTGGAGGCAGCGGTCGCAGGGGTGGCCCGGTCCGGGCCGGCGGCGAGGGCGCACGTTCTGCACCTGCTGTGGTCCGGGCGGCTCCGGGCGGATCTCGTCCGCCCGCTGTCCGGCTCTACCTGGGTTGAGTGCTCGCGATGAGGGACACAGCGCGGATCGCGATCGGGTCGCGGCTGCTGCGAGACGGGGAGATGTGCGAGGTCATCGCGCTGGAGGCAGCCGAGGCCGTTGTTATGGACAGGCTCGGCTCGGCCGCACGGGTCCGGATTGCCGATCTGCTGCGGCCGGCCGGGCAGGCGGAGCTCAGGCTGGCGGAGGCAGCCGGCGGGCCGGCGCCTGCCGGGGAGCGGCCGGGGGCGCTGCTCAGCGCTGCCGGCGATTCCGCGCTGGCGGAGGCTCGGCGGCGTGCGGGTCATGTCCGCGAGGTGCTGTCCGGTTACCGGTCGGGGTCAGGGGAGCTGGCCGCGCCGGGCGAGCCGCGGCCGCAGTTTGCGCCGGGCGTCCCGCTGATGCAGCGGTACGAGGCGAAGGCAGGGGAACTGGGCGTGACCAGCCGGACGGTGCGGCGCTGGGCGCGCAGCTACCGGGACCTGGGCGAGGCCGGGCTGGTGGACGGGCGCGGGACGGCGGTCCGGCCGCCCCTGGCGGGGGTCGACACGCGGTGGGCGGATGCCTGCCGGGCGGTGCTGGATGAGCAGGTTGATGAGTCCAGCGTGACCAAGAGCCTGACGCTGCGCCGGGTGCGGGCACGGCTGGACCGTGATTTCGGCGCGGATACCGTGCCGGCGCCGCAGGGCGGCGCGGCCTACCGGGCGCTGGATGAGCTAAGCCGGGGGCGGGGCAGCTTCTCCGGGAGCGCCAAGGGGCGGCGCTCGATCGCCGGCCGGCCGTCGGCGACTTACGGGCGGCTGCGCTCGTCGCGGCCTGGCGAGTACGTGCTGATGGACAGCACCAGGCTGGACGTGTTCGCGATGGAGCCGGTCACGCTGCGCTGGGTGCGGGCCGAGCTGACGATCGCGATGGACCTGTTCACCAGGTGCATTCTCGGGCTGCGGGTGACGCCGGTGTCGACCAAGAGCGTCGATGTCGCCTCGGTGCTGTTCGAGGCGCTCAGCCCGCCCGAGGTCCCGGAGGGCTGGCCGCCGGAGGCGGCCTGGCCTTATCACGGGGTCCCCGGGACGCTGGTCGTCCACGCGGATGCGGCGGAAGGGCCGCGTTTCGCCGGGCCCGCCGTGTTGCCTGACACCATCGTGGTCGATCACGGCAGCGTCTACCTATCCGAGCACGTCACCAGCGCGTGTGCCCGGCTGGGGATCTCGGTCCAGCCGGCCCGGCCCTACACGCCAACTGACAAGTCGCCGGCCGAGCGTTTCTTCCGGACGCTCGGCGAGGGGCTGCCCGAGGCGCTGCCCGGCTACAAGGGGCCGGATGTGTTCAGCCGGGGGAAGGACTGCGAGCTTGACGCGTTCTTCTACCTCGGCGAGCTGGAGGCGATCATCAGGGAGTGGGTCGCCGTCTATCACCGCCGTCCCCACCACTCGCTGACCGACCCGCGGCTGCCCGGGCTGACGATGAGCCCAGTGCAGCGCTTCGGATACGGGATCGCCCGGGCAGGCTGGATCGAGATCCCCCTCGACCCGGACCTGCGGCTGGAGTTCCTGCCGGTGAAATGGCGCGCGGTCAGGCACTACGGCGTCGAGGTCGGGGGCCTGCGCTATAACGGCCCGGCGATCGCCGGCTACCGGGACCGCACCAGCCCCTACCAGGGCGCCCGCGCGGGCCTGTGGCCGTTCGCGGTCAACCCCGACGACGTCTCGCGGATCTACTTCCGTGATCCCGGTGACGGCAACTGGCACGAGCTGCCCTGGGAGCACGCCGCCGACCTGGGCATGCCGTTCAGCGCCGAGACGCTCACCTACGCCAAGGCGCTGGCCGCCCGCAAGGAGCGGTTCCCGGATACGAAACGGGCGCTTTCAGACCTGCTCGGCGCGTGGAACCTGGGCCTGGCAGCCAGCCGGGCCGAGCGGCGGATGGCGCTGCGGCTGGCCGCCGACCGCGCGGCCCTGCGGGCGCGGCCGGAGGCGGACGTCACCTCCCTGCCGGCAGTGCGCCGCATACGTGCTGCCCAGCAGGAACCTGGGCCAGGCGAGGTCACGCCGGGCAGCACGGCCCCGGCGGGCGACTTCTACGCCGACGCGATGGAAACAGTGGAATGAGCACGCCCGATGCGGACCATCTGGTCCTGGCTCGCAAGGAAGGCTGGCTGAAGTACGTGCAGGCCCCGCCGCGGACACCGCCCGACCGGCTGGACCGTCATGCGCTAGCGCGGCTGAGCCCGGCGGCGCGCAGCGGCTACGACCTGGCCCGGCGGGTCTGGCACGCCAACATCGGCCCGCTCAAGACCCCGCAGATGGCCGCGGTCCACGAGGACCTGTGGGAAATCGCCGACAGCAACATGCACGACGGCGACAAGGTCAAGGGAGCTGCCGCGATCGACGCGTTTCCCGGCCTCGGGAAGACGACCACGGCGCTGACGTTCGCGCGGCAGTTCCACCGCCGCGAGGCCGGCCGGCACGGCGGCCTCACCCCGGCCGGCAACGAGCACCTTCCCGTCTGCCGGGTGAGCCTGGGCGCCGGCACCACGATCAAAGCGCTCAACCAGGCGATCCTGGGGTTCTACGCGCACCCGGCGACCGGCCGCTACGGCAGGTCCACCACCGGCCAGCTCGCGTCCCAGGCGCTGGACTGCATCCTGTCCTGCCGCACCCGTCTCGTCGTGGTCGATGACGTGCACTTCCTGGACATGCGGCGCCGCGACGGAATCGAGGTCAGCAACCACCTGAAATGGCTGGCCAGCGAGTTCCCGGTCACGTTCCTGTTCGCGGGCGTGTCCCTGCGCGAGCGCGGCCTGATGACCGAGGGCATGACGGCAGCCGACCAGGCCAGCGCCCAGACCGCCCGGCGGTGGACCCGGCTCACCCTCGGCCCGTTCACCATCAGCGACGAGCCCGGCCGCCTTCAGTGGCGCAGCCTGCTCCTCGCGATCGAGAAGCACCTCATCCTCGCCGGAGCGCACCCCGGCATGCTGGCAGACGACCTGGCCGGCTACCTGTTCGCCCGCACGACCGGTCACATCGGATCCCTGATGACACTGGTGAACCGCGGTACGCAGCGGGCAATCCGGCGCGGCGGGGAGACGCTCACTGCAGAGCTCCTGGACACCGTGAAGATCGACGAGGCAGCCGAGCAGGCCCGCGCCCAGGTCCAGGCCGCGCTCAGCGCCGGCAGGCTGAACGCCCGCCCCCGGTCTCTCCGCGGTCCCGCCGCGTCCGGAGCGTCATGACGGCGGTCCCGCGGACCCTGCCGATCCGCGTCACCCCGGTCCCGGGAGAGGCCCTCGACTCCTGGCACGAGGCGCTCGCCGCCCGGCTGCAAGCCACGCTCGCCGACCTCGCCGCCGCGATGTTCCCCGCCCGGCGGCCCGGAAAGACCAGGCCCGCCAGCGCGATCATGCTGAGCGGCGATGCCGCCGCCGCGATAGCCGCATCCTGCCAGCTCACCGAGGCAGACATCCACGGGCTCACCCTCGCGCGCTACGACAGGATCGCGCTGCGCCTGGACCGCCAGTCCGGGCATGTCGTCCGCAACGTGCTCTGGGGCCGCGCTGCCGGCTCCCGGTTCTGCCCGGAATGCCTGGCTCAGACAGGCGGCCGATGGCAGCTGTCATGGAGGCTGGGCTGGTCATTTGCCTGCCTGAGCCACAGCCGGCTCCTCGCGGATGCATGCCCGCAATGCGGCCGGATGCAGCGCCGCCAGCCGCACCCGCTAACGCAGGTCCCGCGTCCCGGCACCTGCGCCGGCCCAGGACCGGACGCCATCGGAGTCAGCCCGCCACGCTGCGGCGCCGACCTCACCGCCGCCCGGACGCTCGCGCTGTCCCCGGGCCACCCTGCCCTTGCCGCGCAGCGGTTCGTCAACGACATCATCACCAGCGGGCATGCCGCCGCCGGGATCTACGCGCCCAGCCCGCAGCCGGCTCATGCGGCCCTTGCTGACCTGCGGTCGCTGGCCGCGACGATCCTCTGCGCATCATCCCCCGGCGGCCTGGCCGCCGTGCTGCCCGCCGACATCGCCGCCGAGTACGCCACGGCGGTCGCCATGCCCCACGAACGCCACGGCAGCATGCCGACGACCGCCAGTGTCTTCCCCGGCTCGCTGGCACCCGCCAGCTCGGCCGTCACCGCAGCCGCCGTCACCGCCGCGGCCGGCCCGCTGGCCTCCCCGGACCTCCGCGATGCGGCCAGCAGCCTGCGCAGGATATTCCGCGCCGAGGAAACGCGGTCCTGGAGCCGCACGCGCACCGCCAGCCCCGCGCTGCAGGCCGTCCGGCTCGCCGCCCTCGGCCGGACGGCTGAACCGCCAGCCGCCGTCGATCCCGCCGCGGCGCAGCCCCGGGCACGGCAAGCCCCGGCCTTGTTCTGGCCCGCATGGACAGCCCGGCTGATGCCGCCCCTGCCGGGAACGTCCCCGCAGGAACGGCGGCGCTTCCTGTCGGCAGCGTTCCTCGCCGTCACCACGAGGACGAGCATGGCGGGCGCCGCGGGCATGCTCGGCAGCGTGATCGCTGGCTCCTCCGCCACGCCGATCCTGCTGCGGGCCGAGCGCGATCCGCGCTGGCCCGCGTCCGTCACCGCGCTCACCCGCCTTGCCGGGTGGCTCGACCAGCACGGAACCCAGATCGACTACCAACGCCGGCGGCACCTTGACTACGGCAGCCTCCTGCCAGACGCAGACTGGATCCGGGTCTGCCGCAGCACCGGGACCATCCCCGGACAGCAGAGCCGGGCACTGACAGTCCGCCGGTGGCTCTTCGAGCGCATCAGCGGCACCCCCGCCGACCTCGCTCCCGCAGCCTACGCCGTCACCACCCCTACCGAGCGCGCCCGGATCGACAAATTCACCGTCCTCACCACGCCCGGCCTCACCGCCAGCCTCGACGGTTACGCTCGCGACTGGCTCGCCGGCAACCGCATAGAAGGCGAAGAAGTCACCTGGCGGCCGCCTGCTTCCCTGCTCAGCGGCCTGGACCTCCCAGGCCCCGACCCATTCGCCTGGCAGCCCGGCGAGATCCACGAGCTCGTGACGCTCCGCCGAATGTCACCCCGCGCTGCCGCGCACCACGCCGGCACCACGATCGACGTCATCCGGGCCGTTCTCGATGAGCACCCGGCCCCACCGCAGCCGCTGACCCCCGCGCAGGAACGCGCCGCCGGACACGCGACCGCACAACTCCGCGCCCGGCTGCCGCCGCCGGAACTACGCGACCTCTACATAACCCAGGGAATCACGCCCCGGGAACTCAGCCGCAGGCTAGGAGCCGACAGGAAGATCATCATCGCGCTCCTCGACGAATACGGAATCCCCCGGCGCGGCGCCGCAGACGCCCG
>DATJZH010000395.1:0-14337 GCA_035499215.1 Streptosporangiaceae bacterium
TAGCTGGCAGTCGCCCGGCGTCCGCCGACTCAGGCCCGTCACGAGGACTGGCCGCGCCGGTAGTCCAGCATCTGCTCCGGCGGCGGGAAGCCCTGCGTGAGGACTCTCGGGTGATGCCGTGCCGCTCGCGCGAGGACTCGCACGCCGCCTTCCGCTCACCCTGCGAGACCGATTGCATGGCGCCGCGATCGGTCTCGGCCTTCCCCGCAAGTATCGGCGCGGCAAAGGCTAGGCATTTGCATCTGAACTCCCTGGCTGCAGAGCCTGGTGCTGCGGCGCCGACGGCTGATGGCTGCCGGTCCGGGTGAACACAAATGCCCTTCTTCCGGCTCACGGATGCCGCGGATGCGGTAGCTGCCGTGACCTGCAGCCGCATCTGCGTTAGAGTCTGGTGGTGCCGATGTTCCGGATCAGGGAGGCCGCGGAGCTCCTCGGCGTCAGCGACGATACCCTGCGCCGCTGGGCCGATGGGGGCCGGATCGAGACGACCACCGACTCTTCGGGGCGGCTGGCTGTGGACGGGGTCGCGCTCGCCCGCTTCGCGCGGGAGCTGGCTGAGTCAGCGGATCACGGGGAGGGCAGGGCGGTGGTGGCTCAGTCGGTGCGAAACCGGTTCAGCGGCCTGGTCTGCCGCGTGGTCCGCGACACCGTGATGGCCCAGGTGGAGATCCAGGCGGGCCCGCACAGGTTCGTGTCGCTGCTTAGCCGCGAGGCCGCCGATGAGCTGGGCCTGGAGCCCGGGGTGCTCGCGGTCGCGGCCATCAAGGCGACCAATGTGTCCGTCGAGATCCCTGAGATCCGCTGATCCCGCGTCCGGCGAGACCCGACCTAGGAGCTCATAGTGCGCCGTTTGACCGTTATCGCAGCCGGGCTGGTCGCATGTGCGCTGGCTGGCTGCTCCAGCAGCGGTTCGGGAACCGCGAGTTCGCCGGCCACCGCGAGCAGCTCGGCATCGGCGGCGTCGGGATCGATCACGGTGTTCGCCGCGGCGTCGCTGACGGGGACCTTTACCCAGCTGGGGAAGCAGTTCGAGGCCGCCCATCCGGGGGACAAGGTGACGTTCAGCTTCGGGCCGAGTTCCGGCCTGGCCACCCAGATCACCAGCGGTGCGCCGGCTGACGTGTTCGCCCCGGCGGCGCCGGCCAACATGGACCAGGTTGTCTCGGCCGGCGACGCGTCCAGTCCGACGGATTTCGCGAAGAACATCATGGAGGTCGCCGTGCCTGCGGGTAATCCGGCAAAGGTCACCTCGGTGGACAGCCTGGCGAGCCCGTCGGTGACGGTCGCGCTGTGCCAGCCGCAGGTGCCGTGCGGGGTCGTCGCGGCGCAGGTTTTCAAGAATGCCAAGATCACTGTCAAGCCGGTCACCCTTGAAGCGGACGTGAAGTCGGTGCTGACCAAGGTCGAGCTCGGCGACGTCGATGCGGGCGTGGTCTATGTGACAGACGTCAAGGCGGCGGGCAGCAAGGTCAAGGGCATCCAGATCCCGGCGGACGAGAACGCCTCGACGCTCTACCCGATCGCCACCATCAGCAGGAGCAGCCACAAGGCCATCGCGCAGGCTTTTGTCGCGTATGTGTTGTCTCCCGCGGGCCAGCAGGTGCTCGCCGCTGCCGGGTTCGAGAAGCCCTGACCGCAGATCCGGAACGGCCACGGTGTCCGCCCCCGCCGCGCCATCGCACCTGACGGCCCGCGAGCGGGCCCGGCGCGCCGCGCGGGGCGGTGCCTCTCGGCCGGCGCCGGCGCCGTTGCTGGCGCCGGCGCTGGTGGCGGTTGCCTTCCTGGTGCTGCCCCTCGCCGGGCTGCTGATCCGGGCTCCCTGGAGCAGTCTCGGGGCGGCCCTGACCGGGTCGGATGCGACCCAGGCTCTTGTTCTCTCGCTCTGGACCGCATCGGCCTCTACGGTGATTTCCCTGGTCATCGGGGTGCCGCTGGCCTGGGTACTGGCCCGGGGCGGCTTTCCCGGGCAGCGGCTTCTGCGCGCGCTGGTGACCCTGCCGCTTGTCCTGCCCCCGGTGGTCGGCGGGGTGGCGCTGCTGCTGGCGTTCGGGCGGACGGGGTTCCTCGGCCGGTACCTGGATTCATGGTTCGGGCTGACGATCCCGTTCACGCCGATCGCCGTGATAATGGCCGAGACCTTCGTCGCGATGCCGTTCCTGATCATCACCGTCGAGGGGGCGCTGCGCTCGGCGGATCCGGGTTTCGAGGAAGCGGCGGCCACGCTGGGCGCGACACGGATGACCGTGTTCCGGCGGGTGACCATGCCGCTGATCGCCCCGTCCCTGGGGGCGGGCGCTGTCTTGTGCTGGGCGCGGGCCCTGGGCGAGTTCGGGGCGACGATCACTTTCGCCGGCAGTTTCCCCGGCCGCACCGAGACCATGCCCATCGCGGTGTACTACGCGCTGGAGACCGACCCTGACGCGGCGATCGCGCTCAGCCTGGTGCTGCTGCTGGTCTCGGTCGTGGTGCTGGTCTCGCTCCGCGACCGCTGGCTGCGGGGCGGCTCGGCCCCGTGACGCACGAGGGCAGCGGCGGTCTCCTCGTGGATGCCCAGGTCCGGCGCGGCGAGTTCACCCTCGCCGTCGCGCTTGCCGCGGCACCTGGCCAGGTAGTCGGCGTGCTGGGGCCGAACGGGGCTGGCAAGTCCACCCTGCTCAGCGCGCTGGCCGGTCTGACCCCGGTCGCCGCGGGCCGCATCGTGCTGGCCGGGCAGGTCATCGACGACGCCGGCACCGGGGAGTTCGTCGAGGCCGCGGGGCGGCCGGTCGGTTTCGTGTTCCAGAACTACCGCCTTTTCCCGCACCTGAGCGTGGCTCAGAACGTGGCGTTCTCGCCCCGTGCCCGCGGCCTGGGCAGACGTGCGGCCGAGGCAGCTGCCAGCCAGTGGCTCGACCGGCTGGGCCTGACCGACCTCGCCGACCGCAAGCCCGGGAACCTGTCCGGCGGGCAGGCGCAGCGGGTGGCGCTGGCCCGGGCGCTGGCCGGGCAGCCTGCGCTGCTGCTGCTCGACGAGCCGTTGTCAGCGCTGGACGCGGGCACCCGCCTGGACGTGCAAGCCGAGCTCAGGCGTCACCTGTCGGACTTCACCGGGCCGTGCCTGCTGGTCACCCACGATCCGCTCGAAGCGCTCGTGCTCGCTGACATGCTGCTGGTCCTCGAGGACGGGCGGATCGTCCAGGAGGGAACGCCCGCGCAGGTCGCCCGCCAGCCCGGCACGGACTACGTCGCCAAGCTCGTCGGGCTGAACCTGTACGCCGGCCACGCCGACGGCTCCGAGGTGGCCCTTGCCGGAGGCGGGGCCCTCGTCATCCCGGACCAGGGTCGCCGCGGTGACGTTTTCGTCGCAGTCCGCCCCTCCGCCGTGGTGGTCAGCAGCGCGCGGCCCGGAGCCAGCAGCGCCCGCAATACCTGGCCGGCCCGGATCGCCGGCCTCACCATGCTGGCCGACCGGGTCCGGCTCGACCTCGACGGGCAGCCGCCCGCCCTCGTGGACGTCACGCCCGCCGCGGTCGCAGAGCTGTCGCTGAGCCCGGGCAGCCAGGTGTGGCTCACCGCCAAGGCCACCGACCTCGACGTCTACCCGCGCGCAGACAGCCAGCCGCGCTGAGCCGTCCCTCCGCCAGCACCGGCCCTGCCAAGGCAAAGGCAGATCTCGGCTCCGATGGCCCCGCGGCGGCATCATCCCATCGGGGTTGGCGGGCACAACCCGGGCACCTCCGCGATGGCGGGGGCGAGGCCGACACAGACGACGATCTTGTATGTATTCACCTCCCGTTCATAAACGCGGATCAGTCCTCAGGAACATGCCGCATTATCACCCTCCCGGGGGGATTACGTGTTGTCTCCGGGCGGCTATAGAAGCAGTGTGATCTGCCTGAGTCCCGGTTCGGCATGCTGTGATCGCGCCCGGTCACGCCGCCGGCGGCAACCGCGGGCGGGTCTGGCAGGAGCAGAAAGGGGCTGTGATGGGCGCCGAAAGTGAGCGTGTGGCGGGATTCGGCAGGCTCGAGGACGGGCTTCGCCAGGCCGGCGACTGGTACAGGTGGGGGCCGTACGTCAGCGAACGGCAGTGGGGGACGGTACGTGAGGACTACAGCGCTTACGGAGAGGCATGGGACTACCTGCCGCACGACCATGCCAGGTCCCGTGCCTACCGCTGGGGCGAGGACGGCCTGGCCGGGTTCTGCGACATCGAACAGCGGCTCTGTCTCGGCCTGGCGCTGTGGAACGGACGCGATCCCGAGCCATGCCTGGAACCGCTGGCGTTATCACTATCCGCAGGCCGCGTTTCCCTATCAGGACCTGATAGACCAGAACGGCTGGCGCAACAAGTTCCAGCCTGAATACGAACTGATCGACACCGGGGTGTTCGACAGTAACAGGTACTGGATTGTCGAGGTGCACTACGCCAAGGCCGACCCCGACGACCTGCTGATGGCGATCTCGGTCACCAACGCGGGCCCGGACGCCGACACGCTGCACGTGCTGCCGACTGCCTGGTTCCGCAATACATGGTCCTGGGACGTGGACGCGCCCAAGCCGGCCATGGCGTCGACGGGCGACGCGTCTGTCGGAATCGAGCACCCGTTCGCCGGCCAGCTTGAACTGATCGCCGGCTCGGGGCCTGACGGAGTGGCGCCGACGGCTTTGTTCTGCGAGAACGAGACGAATCTGAAACGCCTGTACGGCGTCGCGCCGATCACCCCGTATCCGAAGGACGGCATCAACGACCACGTGATCAGCGGGGCGGCCAGCGTCAACCCCGAACGCAGCGGCACCAAATGCGCTTTCTGGTACAGGGTTACCGTGCCGCCCGGGGAGACGGCAGAACTGCGGTTGCGGCTGCGGCCGGCAGGCAGCAAAGCGACGAGGGGAAGAACGACCGCCCCGCTCGGCGCCGAGTTCGACCGGGTGATAGCGGCACGGCGGGCCGAGGCCGACGAGTTCTACGCTGACCTGACGCCCAAAGCGGCGACCGCCGATGAGGCGATGGTCATGCGCCAGGCGTTCGGCGGCCTGCTGTGGGGCAAGCAGCTGTTCAACTACGACGTGACCCGCTGGCTGGACGGCGACCCTACCCAGCCGACGCCGCCGCACCAGCGGCAGAACGGGCGCAACTCTCGCTGGCGCAACTTCAACGCCTTTGACATCATGTCGATGCCGGACAAATGGGAGTACCCGTGGTACGCCGCATGGGACCTGGCGTTCCACTGCGTGGCGCTCGCGCACGTGGACCCGGCCTTCGCCAAGTACCAGCTGATCCTGCTGTGCCGGGAGTGGTTCCAGAACCCGAACGGGGCGCTGCCGGCTTACGAGTGGGACTTCGGCGACGTCAACCCCCCGGTGCAAGCGTGGGCGGCGCTGGAGGTGTTCGCGATCGACGGCGGCCGCGACATCGATTTCCTCAGCCGGGTCTTCAACAAGCTGCTGGTCAACTTCACCTGGTGGGTCAACCGGGAGGACGCCGAGGGCAACAACCTGTTCGAGGGCGGCTTCCTGGGCCTGGACAACATCGGCCCGATCGACCGTTCGCACCTGCCGGTCGGCGGCGTCCTGGAGCAGTCCGATGCCACCGGCTGGATGGGCTTCTACGCAATCGCGATGGGCGGCATGGCCGTGGCCCTGAACCGGGCGGGGTGGCGGCCCGGTCAGGATCTCGTGCTCAAGTTCCTCGAGCACTTCGCCGCGATCAGCCAGGCGCTGGACGGCCTCGGCCTCTGGGACGAGGCCGATGGGCTCTATTACGACCGGCTCAAGACGCCGAGCGGGCAATCCGTGCCAGTGAAGGTCCGGTCGATGGTGGGGATCATCCCCGCCCTGGCGGTCGCGGTGATCGGCGAGAATGATCTCCGGCAATCGCTCACCGTCGGCAAGCGGTTCGCGGAATTCCTGGGCCGGCACGGCATGCGGGACCGTGACAAGCTCAGCGAACTTGGCTTGCTCCGCGGGGAGCCCGGCCAGCAGCGGCTGCTGCTCAGCCTGTGCGGGCCGACCCGGCTGCGGAGACTGTTCACCAAGGTATTTGACGAGAGCGAGTTCCTGTCCCCCTACGGCCTGCGGGCCCTGTCCGCCTATCACCGCGAGCATCCCTATCAGCTCGAGGTCGAAGGCATCACGGCGGGCATCGACTACGAGCCGGCCGAGTCCACCACGGCCATGTTCGGGGGCAACTCCAACTGGCGCGGCCCGGTCTGGTTCCCGCTGAACTACCTGATGGTCAGCGTGCTGGAGCGGTACCACCGGTTCTACGGCGACGACTTCACGATCGAGTACCCGACCGGGTCGGGCAAGCAGCTGACCATAGATAAGGTCGCCGCCGACCTGGCAGGCCGGCTGATCTCGATCTTCACGAACGGGCCGGATGGCCGGCGGCCCTGCTTCGGCGGGACCGAGCTGATGCAGACCAATCCCGACTGGCACGACAACCTCATCTTCAGCGAGTACTTCCACGGCGACAACGGAGCCGCGATCGGCGCCTTCCACCAGACCGGCTGGACCGCGGTGGTTGCCGACCTGATCCGCCGGCGGCACGGAGAAGTCGAGGCCGTGGGAGATGTCATCCGGCGGATAGGCATGGAGGCGCGGCAATGAGCGCCGCACCAGCCACCCGGGTCATGGCCGCGCTGCTGTCCCGCTCGAACTGGAATCCGCCGGGTGACCTGCGGTTCGTCGGGGTATCAGGCGGCGCGCGCAGGCGTTGATCAGGCCGCCCGAGGACGGGTCTCGGCGGAGCCTGCTGATGCCCGCAAGTCACCGGCGCTTCGGGTAGGTCAATGGCGGTGGCCATGTCGCGCCCGGGTGCGCCCAGGCGCTGCTTGTTGTGACGAAGGGCCCTGGCGTATCACCTCACCTCGGCGGAACGATCACCGGCGTGGACGAGAACCTCCAGGTTCCGGCCCGATAGCCCGACACATACGCGCACCAGCGCATCAGGAGGCGAGGAGCAGCCGATGTGTGCTACCGATGACCCTGCCGACGTGCCCCCAGTCGAAGCACTGCCGTCGGCCGCCGAGTGGAGAGGAGAGGTTCTCCCGCTGGAACCGGTCGATGAGCTGTCGGTGCTGACGATCTGCGACAACACGGCGGACATGCTGCTGCCGGACCAGGGTCCGGCCACCCGGATGTCGCTGGCCCGCATGCGCCGGGAGTCCCCTGGCCTGGAGGCTCCCACGCTTGTAGAAGGCACGGTGCCGGACGCCCCGCTGGCCCAGCAGGGATTCTCCGCGCTGATCGAGGTCCGCAAGGACAGCCAGGTGCACCGGCTGCTGTTCGACACCGGCATGACCCCTGACGGGTGCGCCGGCAACCTGCGCCGCCTGGGTAAGGATCCGGCCGACATCGAGGCAATCGTCTGCAGCCACGGTCACTTCGACCACACCACCGGGCTGTCCGGCCTCATTGGCCGGCTCGGCCGGGCGAGCCTGCCGGTGCTGATCCACCCCGGGTTCTGGAACCGGCGCCGGCTTGCCATTCCCGGCGGCGAGCCGCTCGAGCTCCCCACCACCAGCCGCCGTGCGCTGGCAGAGGCCGACTTTGACATCATCGAGCAGCGGCAGCCGTCGTTCCTGCATAACCGGTCGGTGCTGATCACCGGCGAGGTCGACCGCGTCACGGGCTTCGAGAAAGGATTTCCCGCCCACCAGGCCTGGCGCGGCAGCGGCTGGGAACCCGACCCGCTGATCCTCGACGACCAGGCGCTGATCGCCAACGTCGCCGGGCGCGGGCTGGTCGTCCTCACCGGGTGCGGGCACGCCGGCGTGATCAACATCTGCCATTACGCCCAGCGCCTGACGGGTGTCGGCAAGCTGCACGCGGTCATCGGCGGGTTCCACCTGACCGGGCCGATGTTCGAGCCGATCATCGGCGACACCGTCAGCGCGCTCGAACAGCTCACCCCCGACGTGATCGTCCCCGCCCACTGCACCGGCTGGAAAGCCACCCACGCGATCGCCCGCCACCTGCCCGGCGCGTTCATCCAGAACAGCGTCGGCACCACCTTCCATCTCACCGGCACGGCCGCCGCGTAAAGACCGCGGCAGCACAGCCCGCGCTGCGGGGTGTCACGCCACGATCTGGAGGCTGGTTACCTGCTAGCCGCGGCCGCCAGGAGAGGGGCCAGCCGCAGCGGTGCCTGCAACATCCTGCCCGCGCCGCCCGAGGCACGGCTGCTATCTTGTCTCGTCCGGGTACTCGAGGAGGTAGCGTCATGACAGTTCGAAGCGCTTCCACGGCGCGGAAGAGGCCTAAGATCGCCACCATCCTGGCCGGCAGGCTGCGGGCAAGGGTAGTGCTGTCGCTTCTGGGGGCTGCGCTCCTGGCCGCGGCGATGACGGGCATGTCTGCCTTACCGGCGAGCGCCGCGCCGTCCACTTCAGTGGCCCGCGCGAGCGCCGCGCCGTCTGTGGCCGGAAATACCGTCACTCTCATTTTCAGAAATAATGGCAGCCACGCGTATCCATGCGATGGAGGATCGACCTTCCACACCGACCTTCCGAATTACGTTAAAATGGTATACAGCAACTGTCATGTGCGAGTGTGGCTGCATACGCACAACAACAACACTGGCTACAGTGGCTGCGTAAGCCCCGGCCCAGGGAGATCCGAGAGGGTAGATGACACTATTAAATTCGTGAACGTGTACGTCAGCACGAATCCGACCGATTGTCAGTTTTGACGGATCGGAGCCCGCGCACGGATGGCAGGAGCCTTCCCGGCGATCGCGGGGGGACCTGGGCCGCTGCGCGCCCCAGCCGTCCTGGTAGCTAGTGCTCTGACGCGCAATTCCTGAATGCACATCCCAGCTGGCCCTGATCAGCGCCCCCGCACCCTCCTGCGCAGGCACGCCGAGCTGGTCAGGCGCCGCTGGACCTCTCAGCAAATGGGTGGCGGCACACGTTCGTCTCGGCGCCCGAAATAAGCGGAGTTGCGCCAGCTGCATCATTTCAGCAGGATCTCCGGGCAGGTCAGCGGCCCATGACCGGTAATTGGCTGCCCGTTACCAGTCCTTGGCTCCCCATTTTGGCTCCCGATCCAAGGTTCGGCAAAGTCCGCACAGGTCATCCCGTATGCACGTCATGGCCCATGTTTATGCCGTGTGTGGGCCGCAGCCCAGATGGGGAAAGTCACACCCAGTAAACCGGCTGCGGCAAACGGTTAATAACTGGCTCAGACGCGGTCGGCCGGGAGGGATGCGGGCAGAATGCCGCCCGCATGACGGGAACGGGGACCATGTCAATGAAGTCACGCCTTCGCGGGCCTGCGGCCGCGCTGGCCGGGCTGGCCGTCTCACTCGGCCTTGCCATGATGCCGCCAGCGGCCGGCGGCGCCCGCGCCGCGCTGGCCAGCCATCCCGCCCGCGCCGCCGCCAGGCGATCGGCGTACCCATCGCCTGAGCTGGCCGGACAGGATGCGGGCGGACCCGGGCTCGCCAGCCCCGGCGTCGTCGTCCGCTACCCGGCGGGCGGAGCCGTGCGGCTGCCGCATGTGCCCGCATCGGCCTATGTCATCGCGGACGCGGGCACCGGGCAGGTGCTCGCCGCCAAGGACGCACACGGCCTGTTCCCGCCCGCGAGCACGCTCAAGATGCTCACCGCGATCACGCTGATCCCGCTGCTGAACCCGACCGCCACGGTGCTGGCCACCCACCAGGCGGCGGCGACGGACGAGTATGACGTAGGGCTCATCGCCGGACGCCGCTACAAGGTCTCCGACCTGTTCAGCGCCTTGCTGCTGATCTCGGCCAACGACGCCGCAGTTGCCCTCACCCAGGCAACAGGATCGCTGGCCAAGGGCGTGGCCCTGATCAACGCCGAGGCGCACCGCCTGCAGGCCTACGACGTCGTCGCCAAGCAGCCGAACGGCCTGCCCGCCGCGGGCCAGGTGGTGTCCGCGTATGACCAGGCGCTGATCGCCCGCCGGGCGCTGGCCATGCCCGCCTTCATGAAATACGACTCCACGGTCACCGCCCAGTTCCCCGTCACGCCGCACACGCTGGTGCCCCTCGTCAACCAGAACAAGCTGCTGACCGACTACCCAGGCGGCATCGGCGGCAAGATCGGCTGGACGGAGGCGGCGGAGGCCACCTACATCGGCATGGCCAGGCGGCACGGAGTCACGCTGATCGTGACCGTGCTGCATTGCACGTCGCTGCAGGAGATCACGACCGGCGAGCGACTGCTCAACTGGGGCTTCGCCATGGACGGCAAGGTCCGCCCGGTCGGCGAGCTTGTCCCGCCGCTGCCAGTCGTCACCGTCAGTCACCGGCAGCCGGACGCCTCCGCGAAGCCCGCAGCCAGGCCCGCATCGGCCGGCTCGGCGGCGGTACCCGCGGTCCCGGTGGCAGTCAGCGCCGTCCTGGTCGCCGCCATGGTCGGCGTCAGCTGGCTCACCTGGCGGCGCCGCCGGTTGGCGGCCCGGCACGGCTGACGGTGAGCTCGATCCCTCGGGTAGCGCTTGTCATCGACAGCGCTGAGGTAGTCCGCAACGAGCACGCCCGACCAGCGGCAATTGCGCAGGCCTGATGTCTCATTCAGTCTGACAGGCTCCGCTCCCCCGTTCCGCGCCGTATCGGCAGCAAGTCCGTTAGCAGAACAACCTCCCTGACCGTTCGTTACCCAGTTCTGATGCCCTATGGAGGATCGGTTGTCAAGGGCTTGGCTTGACGGGCTGCTCGCGCCGGGGTGGAGTAGTTCCGCGGGGGAGGTCGCCTCGTGCGTGTCCTGCGAGGACTTTCTGAGGGGCCTTCCCCGTCTTCTTACCGCGCCGCCGGGCGCGGACCTCGGGCGGGACGGTCCAGCGCTCGGCGATGATCGCCTTGGCGGCTTCGGCGGTGACGGGCTGGCCGTCGGTGTCGCAGATGATGTATGGGGTGCCGCGGCGCATGACGGTCCAGGCCCGTTCGGCGAGGCAGGCGGCGGTGACGCACAGGGCGCCGAGGTGGTCTTTGCCGCGCTGGGTCATCTGCTGGTAGTAGACGCGGGCGAGTTGCGGGTCTTGCCTGCGGGCGTTGTCGGCGGCGCGGACCATGGTGGTGCGCAGCAGCGAGGATCCGGCCTTGGACATGGGCTGGCCCTTACGGTCGGTTTCGCCGGTCTCGGACGCCTTGGGCGCCAGGCCGGTATAGGAGCGGAACTGCTTGCCGCAGCTGAACCGGGCCGGGTCGCCCATGCACGCGGTGAGGGCGGGGCCGCCGACCTCGGCCAGCCCGGGCAGGGTCCGGGCGAGCCCGGCGGGATCGGCCTGGCGGTAGCGCGCTTCGCGTTCGGTGGCATGAGCAGACAGCTCGGCCTGGGCCGCGCGCAGCAGCCGGACCTCGGTGGCGACCTCGGCGGCCAGGCCGGCGAGGTCAACGGCGGGATGGCCGTCGTACAGCTCCAGCGAGGCCTGCGCGGCGTCCAGCCACTGGCGGGCGCGGCCGGCGCCCTGGTGGCCGTGCGACGCCGTGGCGATCAGCGTGGTCAGCTCGGTCTGCCCGGCCCGGGACAAGGCGCGCGGGTCGGCGTAGCGCTCCAGGACGGCCAGGTCGGCGGCGCCGAGCTCGCCGGTCAGCGGGCTGAGCGGCAGGAGCTGGCGGGCCAGGTCCTTGATCCGCCGCTTGTGGTCGGCGGCCTGCCGGGTGAGCCGGTCGGTGGCGCGCACCCGCCGGTCCAGTGCCGCCTGCGCGGCGCCGGGCAGCACCAGCGGCTGCAGCCCGGCCGGGTCGAACAGCGGCAGCCGGGCCAGGGTGTCGGCGTCGATGCCGTTGGACTTGGCGTGCCGGGACAGGAACCGGCGCAGGTCGGCCGCCTTCTGCGAGGACACCCGGAACACCCGGTGGCCGCGGGCGGAAAAGAACACCGCGGCCGGCAGCCACGCCGGCCCGGTCGGCTCGATCACCACCTCCAGCCTCGTGCCCTCCGGGCACCCGGCCAGGGCCGCCGCCTCAACCTCGGCCAGGCTTTCCCTCGTCGGCCAGGCCTTGCGCTTGGCCACCACGGCTCCATCGCCATCGAGCACCCGCACCGTGTGGGCTGTGGCGATGCCCAGGTCGATACCCACCAGCCGCCGATGGTTCATCCCGCCTCCTCGCGTCGCATGCCGGATTGCACCGGCCCGTCCGCGAGAGCGGCGCACCATCAGGCCACGGTCCCAAGCGGCCGCGGCCAGCCGCGGCTCCCACTCATGTGCTGCAACCGGGCCAGGCCTCGAAGGGCCGGCCCACTTCCCTCATCCGGGGCATCCGTGGCCAGGCCAGGAGTGGCAATCAGAACGACGGGGCAAAGACCCGCAGACCCTTCCCCAGACCCCTTCTCGACGCCACCCCCCGGACCAGCCGGGGATGACCATGCAACCCCTTGGGACCTCAGCCCCGTGGTGGATTCACGGGAACCGGTGTCCCTTACATGACCCGTTAGTCAGTCGGGCATCTTTCCCGCAACGGGTCACCCCTCCCCGTCTGGCCCTGATCCTGGCAAGAGGGCCATGCGCGTACAGTGAAATCTTGGTGGCTGTCATTCGCGGGCGGCCTCAGGGCGGGTTCGCAGCCCAGTGCAGTGGAGGCCAGGCATGCTGGCAATTCGGGCAGAGCGCGCGTTTGACGGCGAGCGCCTCGTGCGGGGAGGCGTGGTCGTCTTGCTCGACCAGGGACGCATCGTCGCGGTGGGGCGGGATGCCACGATCGTGCCCGCAGACCTGCGCGTCGCCGACTTCCCGGCTGCCACGGTGCTTCCCGGGCTGGTTGACACACACGTCCACCTCTGCGGTGACGGCCGGCCGGGTGCCCTCGATCGGCTCCCCGACTACGACGACGACGGGCTGGCCGGGGTGATCCGCAGTTCGCTAGCGGGTCATCTCGCCGCTGGTGTGACATCGGTTCGCGACCTGGGTGACCGTCGGGCGGCGGTGCTGGACTGGCGGAGGCGCGCCATTACGCGCGCCGGTCCGCAGGCAGTGGCGCCGACGATCGTCGCCTCGGGCCCGCCCATCACCAGCCGCAACGGGCACTGCGCGAACATGGGCGGGGAGGCGACCGGGCCGGAGCAGCTTCGGGCCGCGGTGCGCGACCGCGCCGAGCGCGGTGCCGACCTGGTCAAGGTGATGGCCAGTGGCGGAGTCATGACACCGGGGTCAGACGCGCTGCTCTGCCAGTTCCAGCTAGCCGAGTTACGCGTTGTCGTGGCGGAGGCGCATGCGGCCGGGTTACCGGTGACCGCTCACGCGCACGGCCTGTCCGCCGTCGAGCGAGCCGTGGACGCCGAGGTTGACGGCATCGAGCACTGCACCTGCCTGACCTCGTCGGGCATCCGGATGCCCGACCGGCTGCTGGAGCGGCTGGCCTCCCGCGGAACCGTGGTGTGTCCGACGCTGGGCCGGGCGGCCGGGTCCACGCCGCCAGCGGCGGTCCGTGCCATCATGCGGCGCACCGGCCTGACCTGGGAGGCGCGGCAGGCCCATGCGGCCCGGATGCACAGGGCGGGTGTGCGGCTGGTCTCCGGCAGTGACGGGGGCATCAGCGCGCGAAAGCCGCACAGTATTCTGCCTGAGGCAGTTGCGGATCTCGTGGCCGGAGGCGTATCGGCCGCCGACGCGCTGGCCGCCGCCACATGGTGCGCGGCCCGGGCCTGCGGGCTGGGCAAACACAAGGGCCGCCTGCGCGCGGGCTATGACGCCGACCTGCTTGTCGTCGACGGGAACCCGCTGGACGACATCGGCGCCCTCCGCCGCGTCTCCGCGGTGATCCTCAGCGGGACCATCGTCGGCAAGGCGGTGACCGATGAGCTCAGGACGCCCGTGGCGCCGGAGGATGCTGCCGGAGCCCAGTGGCCGGTGGGACAGCAAGGTTGAGCAAATGGAAGCGATCTTTGCCTAAATCCTTGTTGACCATTCTGTGCCGTCAGCGATCTTCAGGTGCCCTGGCAAACTCCATGACCGGGCAGGTGACGGGCCCGTATATCGCCGCGGACCTCGAACAGAGTCAGATCATCGCCGATTCCGCTATCCCGCCCATCCCCGAGCGCCTGGCCGCGCTGCGCTGGCCGCGGCGGCAACCGCCCGCCAGAGCGCCTCTCACGCCGCAATTCGAGCATTGCCGCAAGAGCCACGGCCAGAACGCCAAGATAGGTCAGGGTGGTCATCCCGATCACCGGACCTGCCACCTGGTCATCGTTCCCCAAGGAGGAGAGGAACAGGGCCGCCCACACGGCCGCGTACAGCACGCTGGCCGCCATGATCACCTGACCGGGCCGCAGAACTGGCTGGCCCTGCGCCCGGGCCGGCTCCGGCGGCTGCGCTGCGGCCAGCCCGGCCGGGATGTCGGCGGTGACCGCAGCCAGGTCCGCGTAGGTCCGCGACGCGAGCGCC
>DATJZH010000396.1:0-6024 GCA_035499215.1 Streptosporangiaceae bacterium
ACGTCGGTGCTTATCTCGGCAGAAGCCGTGTCCGGTTTTGCTCCTGTCGCTGGCGCGGGCGGAGCGAATGCTGGCGCGAACCGCATGGCTGTTTTCCTCGTGTGTCTCGAATCCGGGAGGCTGTCATTTGTGATGCAAGTCACTGAGCATGGCGGGTTGTCGTGGTGGCGGGGAGAGCTCGGACGTTGCTGTGGGCGGCCAGGGCTCGGCGCAGCTGGGTGATCTCGTCGTGCTGGGCGGCCAGCCGGGAGATTGCAGTGATCCGGAACTCCGTCAGTTCTGCAATCTGCTGTTCTGATTCGAGCTGGCGTCGGCGGAGGTGCGCGTTCTCATCCTTGAGCCGGACGATCTGCGCGGCGCGCGGATCAGGCAGGTTGCCGTCGGCCTGCATCTGGGCGAGGCGGCGGGCGAATTCGTCCTTGAGGTGCCCGTAGCTGCGGTAGAGGGCGGCGCGGGAGATGCCGGCTTCGCGTGCCAGTGTGGTGATATCGCAGCCGCCGCCGGATGGGATCTGGCCGCGCAGCAGCCGGTCCATGGCGGCGCGGATGCTGTCCTCGGTCTGGCGCCGCTGGATAGGGCTGATTGTCACTGGCGCTCCTTGGCGGCGGCCTGGTCTATGGCGGCGACGACCTGGCTGGCACGGTCGTGCTCGGCGGCTAGGCGCTTCTTCTCGCCGGCGGGGATGCGGGGGTTGCCGAGAAAGACCTCGGTCGTTCTGGCGCAGCCGGCCCAGACCTCGCGGTGCTCGGGGTGGAAGGTGGCCTGCGGGCAGCGGGCTGCGTCGCACATTCCGGCCAGCGGCTGGCCGGCGGTCGGCGTGCCGGCGAGCTTGAGGCAGAGTGCCTTGGCCGGATTGGTGAACCAGCAGTAGTTCGCTGGCTGGATGTGCAGGGTGGCGGCCCGCTTCTTCAGCAGCAGCTCGACGTGCCGGTTGGTGGGCACCACTGTGGCGGGCGCGGCGTCGAGCTTCTCCAGTTCGGCATCGACGTGCTCGAACGCCGCGATCAGGGTCCGGGCGCCGGGGCCGGCGGGCATTCTTCCGTCGCTGTAGCCTTGGTAGGCAGCCTTGGTGAGGGCGAGCTTGTGTGCCTGTTCTTCTCGTTTCATCTCGGCGTGCAGGCGTCCTTGCGCTCCGCCCGGCCGGGCGGCGTAGCCCTCCGTTGTGGATACGCTGACCTGCTTGAGGTGGACTTTTGCGGCCCAGAGCCCGTGGGGACGGTGTGCCAGTTCCAGGGACAGGGTTCGCCGTGCCATCCGGCCGGTGATGTCGCCGTCCGGGATCGGCTCCAGTCCCAGCCGGGCGCCGGCCGGGCTGTTGACCCACTTCCGGAGCGCGCGGAACCGCTTGCCCAGGTTGCAGCGACCGAACAGCGACTCCCGTGCCTGCGGGGCGGCCAGCCAGGTCTTCGCCCGCGTCAGGCGGATGGCCAGCTCGACGGCCCGGTAGGCGGGCTCGATGACGACCCATTCGTCTGCGGTGCCGCCCCACGGCTGGCCCTTGATCAGCTGGCTGGCCAGCCGGTAGCGGAACAGCCCCGGGGTGACTTCCTCGGGCGGGACACAGGAATCGCTGGTCAGCTCCATCAGCTCGCTTGAGCGCATTCCTGTGAGTGCCGCTGCCGCGAATAGCGCCGCGTTGAACACGGTCAAGGTGAGATCGTCGACCTGCTGGGTGGTCAGCGGCATGGTCCAGGGAATCTGGCCGGCGTCGTCCGCCCGCTGGACGAGCGCGGCGTGGCGTGCCCACCGCGGGGCCACCCCGACTTGCGCGACCGCGGACCCGGCGGCTTCCCGGCACTGGCGGATGCCTGCGGCGGGGAACTGCTCGGCGCCCAGGTCGTGGGCCAGCTCGCGGAAGCCGACTCGCAGCAGCGGGTCATCCGGATCCCACCCGGCTTTCAGGCGGCCCTGGACAAAATGCCCGTCCAGCTCGGGCAGCGGTTCGCCTTGCCCGGTATAGCGGGCCAGCAGTTCCGTGTACTCGTCGCAGCGTGTTCTGCGTATTGCCCGGCTCTGCCGGTGAGTGGCGAGTTCTTCGGCCAGGGACGCGGCGTGGGGACCGATGGTTTCCGCGAGGTAGAGGCCGGCGCGTAGCGCTGGCCTCATCACGCTGCCGGGGATCGGCGGTGTCTTGTTCTCGCCGGCCCGGTCGGCTTCCGCTACCTGGGTGGCGGTCTTGCCGGCCCAGGGCATGAAGCCGGCCGGATAGCGGTCGGCGGTGAAAAGCTCGGTGTAACGCGCAAGATCCTTGATCGCCGTGACCTCGTTCGACACGCTGCTGGCCGCGGCATCCTCGCCGCGGCGATGGTGCAGCCACCGGTCACAGTGCTCCTGCGTCACCTCTTCCAGGCACTGGACTCCGTTGCCGGCCAGCCAGCGCAGCCAGGCGACCGCGAAGAACCGTCGCTGGGCGCAGGTACGCAGAGACAGTGGTTCCCGGCGAGCCCAGGGCAGGCGGGCAATCCGCTCATGGTGCGGTGCGCGGAGCGCGGCCATGAACTCGCGGACCAGAAGCCGCCAGTGCGGCCACGGGATCTCGGTGAAATCCCAGTCCAGTTCGCCCGGGTTGATCTGGATCGGGGCGCCTTGAGCCCCGCGCAGGTCCCACCGGTCGTCGTCGAACAGGGGGCGCGGGCCGTGGGCGCTGAGGTCGAGGCCGAGCAGTTCGTGCACGTACTGTCCGGTGAACGGCGACCGGGCGGAGGCGTCGTGGCGGGCGGGACGCGCGGTCATCCGGTGGTCTCCTCGGGGCGCAGGGGCAGTTCGCCGTCGCGGTCGCGCACCCCGGCGGTGGCGTCCGCGAGCACGGCAGGTGCGAACTTCGGCAGGATGTCAACGTCCAGCCGGTGGGCGTAGGGGCCGAACACGGCCAGGAACTGCGGGACCGGCATCTGCCGGAACTGGCGGGCGAAGAACGCCTTCAACCGCAGCAGGTTCGCGGCATGCCGCGGGGTGAACACCGCCAGCGGACACAGCAGGCATACCCAGGGCCGGGCCGGGCAGGGCTGCCCCTTCGGCCCGTGCAGCCCGGCAAGCTGGTCGGCGCAGGCGGCGGTGAACACGTCCCGTCGTCCGCCCACCAGCTCCTGGACCACCTGATCAGTGAGCGCCAGGTGCGCGATCCGGGCGGGCAGTTGCCCGGCGGCGCTTGCGGCGTCCTCGGCGGACAGCACCAGCGGGCTGCGGACCTTGCGGACAAGATCGGCCTGGGCTTCCTCGATCACCGTGGCGAGCGCATCGACATGCGCGGGAGTAACCGGCGCCAGGTAGTGATCGCCTTCCACCCGCGCGCTGTGGTTCGGGTCGATCGTGGCCCGCCCGGTCCAGGCGCTCTTGTCCTTCCGGTGCTCGAACGTGGTGCGAATACGGGACCGGTGCAGGATCAGCGGCCTGCCGTCCTCGCCGGCCAGTTCCTGCGCTCGCGCCCACCGGCGCATGGTCTCGTCGTTGAAACGGGCGGCTGCGACTCGCTCCTGGCCGCTGCGGTGGTAAGCGAGCCAGAGCGCCGGGCGATCCGGCTGGGCAGCGAACGGGCGCAGCACCGCGGAGTAATCCAGCCACCGGCGCAGCACGCGGACCGCCTCGGCGGGCAGGTTCAGGCTCTCCCGCCGGGTCCGGCCCTTGACATAGTCCAGCAGCACAGTGGCATTCCCGGCCCAGTCGACATCTTCCAGTCCCAGGTCCTCCAGGCCGTCGGGCACGATACCGCTGGTCATGCCCAGCAGCAGACGGAACGCGACCACCGCCGGCATCGTCGGGAACAGCCGGCGCGCGGCTTCGCCCGGCGCTCCCAGCATCCTCACCGTTTTGGGCGAACAGCCGAGATAGTCCGCGACTTCCATGGTGGTCATCGGGCCGTGCAGCCGCAGCAGCCACATCTGGTTCGCGGCCTCGCGCCAGCCATCCGGCCGCGGATCCCGCCCGGCGTCGGCCAACGCGGCCGCCGCGTTCTGCCCGGCGACGGCCTCGGCAATCGTCTTCTCACAGCAGAGCCGCAGCCGGTCCCACTCAACAGGGCTGTAGGGCGCCAGCGGCCTCGGCTTCGGCCGCCTGCGCAACGGCGGTCCCGCCAGGTACTGGCTCACCTCCGGCAGCAGCAGTCCCTGCTGCTGCCGATCGAGGCTGCGCAGCAGGAGCCGGGTCCGCTGCTCGGCCCGGGGCTGGTGGGCCAGCCAGAACTGAATCAGCTGAGTCCTGGTCAGCCGGCCAGCACCGCCGGTGAATCCGGCCCCGTCCAGAGACCGGCTCATCTGGCCGATCGCCGTCCGGTACTGCTCGGCCGTGTTCCGGGCATCGACGTCGCCGTGCGGGTGAGCCATCGCCGCCAGGCCGAGCGCCAGATCCCGTACCAGCGCCGGACACGGAAGATGACGCAGGTTGAGGGTATAGCGGGTACCGTCGCTGAACGCGAACGCCACCGCCAGCGGCTCGCCGATCACGCGGGCGCTCACCGTGCCTCCACCAGTTCGTCGGCGAGCTCGTCGTCTACCTCGGCCAGGACCGCGCCGGACAGGCCCGTCCGCCGGCCGACGTCCTCGTAGACCTCCCGGAATACCCGGTTGAGGTCAATCCGGGACAGGTAGACCTGCGTGGTGAGGACCGATGAGTGGCCGAGCAGGTCGCGCAGCACCTGGATCGGATCGGCCTTGGTCAAGTACAAGGCGAGCGCCGCGTTGTTATCGGTGTCGGCGACGAGTTTCGCGGCCTGGGCGTAATAGCCGGAGACCAGGTCTTCCAGGGTGCCCAGGGAAAACGAGTGGCGCAGCCGGTGGGGGTGAACATTCGGAAACCGCGGCTCGAACCGGCCGCGAATCCGGTCAGAGGCCCTGCGGAACACCGTGGCCCAGTCGACGAACGGCGCACCGTCCCGCTGCACTGCCACCAGCAGCGATCCGCCCTTCTCATCGACCAGGCGCAGCCGCTCCGCCGGCCCCAGCCCTGACCAGGCCCGCCGGCGCCCGTTGATCATCCCGCCCCGCCAGTCCGAATGCGTCACCACCAGCGGCTCGCCCCAGCGCGGGTCTGGCCGCCATGACGATCCCGCAGTGGCCAGCGGCCGTTCCAGCTCCAGGTAACGGTGCACTGCGGCAAGCGCGTCGTAGGACACCCAGGTGGTGCGCTGCTTGCCGCCCTTGGCGATCTTCCCCGGCACCGGCAGCAGGACCGGCAGCACGGTCGGCTCCGGCGGCAGAGGCGGCACTTCCGGAGCCAGCAGATACGTGAACTCCCGCCTGCGCAGCCCGCTGGCCAGCACAAACCGGGCCATCGTCGCGTTCCGGCTGGGGTCGTGGCCGCGGAAGTCCGGGTCGGGAGCGCCGTCGGGCTGCAGACCCTCCAGCGCCTGCACGAACAGCTCGGCGAAGTCCGGTTCCAGGTACTTGATGGTGGTAGCCGGCTTGGGTTCTTTCAGCTTGGCCAGGTTCCGGCGCACCGTCCTGGCCTCGCCGTGCACAAACCGCCTGGCCCAGGCATAGGTGAACGGCACCGCCGTGGCGTGGCCCTCGTCCACCGCCCACTCGTAGAACCGGGCCACCGCCGTCACGTGCAGGTTCCACGACGACTCGGCCAGCCGCACGGCCAACGGCCCGGCCAGGCGATATTCCGCGTACACACTCAGCACTGCCCGCAGCCGATCGCGGGAACCGAACGCGGCCACGCCGCGCTCGCCCAGGAACGCCAGCCAATCGCGAAGCGCCCGCGCGTACGCCTCCCAGGTATTCGGCGAGGGTGCCCCGCTGACCGGAAGTTCCCGTAGCCATCGGTTTACCAGCGCGCTTGCCCGCGGCCCGGCGTCGTCCTCAAGCCGGAGATCGTTCTCGATCAGCACCGGCATGCCTGAACGGATCAGCGGCTCGCGCTCGACGTCCCAGTCCTGCCAGCCGGCAGGGGAAAAGAAGATCAGATGCACCCGTCGGAAGCTAGACGCGAGACACAGTCACTCGCAACACGTAGATCAAGGCGTGTAACCGCGCGCCACCCCTGTCCGAGACACGATGAAAGTGCTCGCCTAACGGTGCGGAAGTG
>DATJZH010000397.1:0-3029 GCA_035499215.1 Streptosporangiaceae bacterium
GCCCGGTCGCGCGTCAGGGCTTGCGCGCGACGCCGACCAGGTTTCCGGACCTCCGGGGATCGCCGGGCACGTCGGCGGGCGAGTCAGGCCGCCACCGGGGGACGTAGACCAGGCCCGGCTCCACGAGGTCGAAGCCGTCGAAGAAGCGCAGGATCTCCGCGCGCGGGCGCAGGTGTATCGGGGTCGCCACGCTGCGGTTGTACATCTTCTCGAATGCCTGCGCCGTCGCAGGCCTGCCTTCGTCCGTGCCCTGGCCCAGGACGAGGAAGCTGCCGGGCGCGAGCGCGTCGCGGAGCGTGGCCACAATGCGCCAGGGATCTTCGGCGTCCGCGATGAAATGCAGGACGGCGACGAGCAGCAGCCCGGCGGGCTGGGTGAAGTCGATCAGGCGCCGGGCCGCGCTGCCGGCGAGGATATCTTCCGGTCTGCGGAGGTCGGCGTCAATGATCGCGGCGTTCTCGTTGCCTGCCAGGATGGCCTTGCTGTGCGCGATCGCGACCGGGTCGACGTCGACGTAGGCCACTCGGGCGTCCGGGTTGGCCTGCTGGGCGACCTCGTGCACGTTTCCCTGCGTGGGTATGCCGGAGCCGATGTCGAGGAACTGGCGGATGCCGGCCTGACCAAGGAACCGCACCGCCCTGCCGAGGAACTGGCGGTTAGCGCGAGCGAAACTCCGGGCGCTGGGATCGACCGCGGCGATCGCCCGGCCCACGTCCTGGTCGGCCAGGAAGTTGTGAGTGCCGCCCACCAGGTAGTCATATACCCGGGCGGTGTTCGCCCGCCCGGTGTCAACTCCCGGCGGTACCCAGCCCGGCTTGCCAGCCATCGGGCCTCCTCGTCTTCCGTGATGCGCACGCGGCATCTCCCGCTGGGATCGCGCCGCGGTAACCAGTTCATGGTGCCCGTTGCAAGGCCTATCCTGCCACTGGTATTGCGGTACATTTCGTGTTTGCGTGATGTCTCAGGGTACTAGCAATGGCTGCCTGGACCGAGCCGCCGCGGGACTGACAGACCGCGGCAATGGCCGGAGGACAGGCCGCCGCAGGGCCCGGCGAGCTCGTCTCAAGGACTGGTGCGGATTCCGGTGGAGTCACAGATCGGCAGGGATGGCGAGCCAGGGCTGCCCCGGCGCGAGCCGGATCTGGCCGACGTCGCCACGTTCACCCTGGACTCCGGGGGCCGGGTGACCTCCTGGTCGGTGACCGCCACCCGGTTGTTCGGGCATCCGGCGCGCGCCGCCATCGGGCAGGACGTGTGCGACGTGCTGATGACCGGCCCCGGGCAGCGCCAGCTGGTCGGCCATGCGCTCGCCGAGGCCGCGGCGGGGCGGGTCTGGTCCGCGACAGTGGCCGGCGCCGGCCTGGGCGAAGGGCGGTTCGGCATCCGCTGGGAGCCGCTGGCCGGGCTGGGCGGCGGTGTGGTGGTGATCGCCCAGCGTGCCTCGCCGCAGCAGGGCCACAGCTGGCTGAGCGAGGCGGCGGCCCGAATCGGCACGACGCTGGACCTCACCCAGACGGCGCGCGAGGTCGCCGATGTTGCCGTTCCCGGGTTCGCTGACGCAGTAGCCATTTTCGGGTCGGAACGGCTGCTGGCAGCCGATGAGTTCACCTCGCCCCAGGCCGGGCACGGGGCCGTGGTGCGGCGGCTCGCCGCGCGCCTGGACGGCCAGGGCACGGCCGTCACCGACAGCCTGCTGCGCCCCGGTGAGGTGCTGGTCTTCGGTGCAGACTCGCCCTCCTGCCACGCGATGGCGACGGGGGAGCCAGTCCTGTACGAGAAGCTGGACGACGAGACCGCCGAGCGGCTCGCCCGCCGTCCCGGCGGCCCGGAGGCCGCCGCCAGCTACACCTCGTTCCTGGCCGTGCCCCTCATCGCCCGCGAGGCGGTGGTGGGCTGCGCGACCTTCGGGCGGGGACCGGCCAGCCCGGCGTTCAGCCCGGGTGACATCGCGCTGGCGGGCGAGCTTGCCTCCCGCGCCGCTGTGTGCATCGACAATGCCCGCCTGTATGACCGGGAGCGGCGCACCGCGCTTGCCCTGCAGCGCGGCCTGCTGCCTGGCCGGCCAGAGGTCCCGGCGGGGATGGAGGTCACGCACTTCTACCTGCCGGTCGGCGACAGCGTCGTCGGCGGCGACTGGCATGACATCGTGCCGCTGCCCGGCGGCCGGGCCGTGCTGATCGTGGGGGACGCGATGGGCCATGGCCCGGAGGCGGCGGCGGTCATGGTGCAGCTGCGGGCCGCAGCGCACACCCTGGCCGGCCTGGACCTGCCTCCGGGTCAGGTGCTGGCCAGGCTGGACCAGCTGGCGGCGGGAATGGCCGCCCCCTTTGCCACCTGCATCTACGCCGTCATCGACCCGGCAGCCAGTTCCTGCCTGATCGCTCAGGCCGGGCACCTGCCGCCGGTACTCGGGCTCCCCGGTGGCGCGACAAAGGTCCTCGACCTTCCGCCCGGGCTACCGCTGGGCCTCGCCGCTGAATCCTTCGAGGCCACCCCGGTCAGCCTGCCGCCGGGAGCCACCCTGGCCCTGTACACCGACGGACTGGTCGAAAGCCGGACCCGGCCGCTCGACGACGGCCTGGCCGCGCTGTGCGAGGTTCTCGGCGCCGCCCTCGCCGCGCCACGCGCGGTGCTCGGCGATGCCAGCGAGATGGTCACCGCGGCGCTGCGCCAGCATGGCGAGGACGACATCACCCTCATCCTCGCCCGCATCCGCCCCTGAGCGGCCATCCCTAGCATGTGCCCCCGGCCGCGACTGTATCAGGCGGGCACGGCGGCGCTCCGTTAGGCGAATGGACCATGAACGCAGGGCCGCCGGACATTGTTTGGAGAGCCAGGATGTCTTCCAGCGGGGCTCGTTCGCATCACAGCCGCAGGTTCACCGCGGCGATTGCGGCTGGAGCGCTGGCCTTTTGCCTCTTACCGGTAACGGCTGCCGATGCGGCCTCAGGCCGCCATGACGGTGCTGGGGCGGGTGGTCAGGCGGACGTTGCCACTCAGCCGGTGGACGGGACTGGCGCTGCGATCAG
>DATJZH010000398.1:0-26229 GCA_035499215.1 Streptosporangiaceae bacterium
GGCGCGTTCCGCCGCGGCCGCCCGCCAGCGCACCTGGCCGACCTGCCTCCCGCAGGCCGGCGCGCCGCCGCGCAGCGGCTCGGCCATCAGGGCTTCCGGGCAGATCAGCTCGCCCGCCATTACTTCGGCAGGCTGACCGACGACCCGGCCGACATGACCGACCTGCCGGTGAGCGCGCGAGATGACCTCGCCAGGGCGCTGCTGCCCCTGCTGCTCACCGCCGAGCGCGAGTTCAGCTGCGATGGCGGCACGACGCGCAAGACACTGTGGCGCGCGCTGGATGGCTCCTGCCTGGAATCGGTGCTGATGCGGTATCCGGGCCGGGCGACGATATGCGTGTCCTCGCAGGCGGGCTGCGGCATGGCCTGCCCCTTCTGCGCCACCGGACAGGCCGGGCTGACCCGCAGCCTGTCAGCCGCGGAGATCGTGACGCAGGTCGTGTCCGGTGCGGGCGCGCTCGCCAGAGGCGAGGTGCCCGGCGGCCCCGGCCGGGTCTCGAACGTCGTCTTCATGGGCATGGGGGAGCCGCTGGCGAACTATTCCAGCGTCCTGTCGGCAGTGCGGCGGCTGACCGATCAGGTTCCCGACGGCCTCGGCATCTCCCGGCGCGCTGTGACGGTCTCCACTGTTGGCCTGGTCCCGGCCATCCGCCGGCTGGCCGGTGAACAGCTGCCGGTCCGGCTCGCCGTCTCGCTGCACGCGCCCGACGACGATCTGCGGGACGAGCTTGTCCCGGTCAACCGGCGCTGGCAGGTCGCCGAGGTACTCGATGCCGCCTGGGACTACGCCGCGGCGACGGGCCGCCGCATCTCCATCGAGTACGCGATGATCCGCGGCGTCAACGACCAGGCCTGGCGCGCGGAAGCACTGGCCAGGCTGCTGGCGGGCAACCTGGCGCACGTGAATCTCATCCCGCTCAACCCCACGCCGGGATCGCGGTGGACCGCCTCGGACCCCGGCGTCGCACGCGAGTTCCAGGCGGTCCTGGCGGCGCGCGGGATTCCCGTCACGGTCCGCGGCACCCGGGGAACCGAGATCGACGGAGCCTGCGGGCAGCTCGCGGCCTTGAGCAGGCCGGCGGCCGGACCCGCCCGGTCTGCTCTCTTCGGGTAGTCAGCAGGCCCCGGCAGGCGGCCGGCGGGTACGTTGTCCGCCATGAGGTGGAGGCAGGCGCTGGGCCGACGGCGCCGGGCGGCCACTGCCGACCTGGTCCATGCCGCCTGGCGCCGGATCCAGCAGGCGGGCACCATCACGGCCGAGTCCGCTGCTGGCCGGCGGTTCGCCGCGTTCGGCAGGCACTCGCTCATCGCGTTTCCGACCGGGGCCGTCTTCGGCGAGGCCTGGATCGAGATCGGCGAAGAAACCATGATCAGCGAGCGGGTCAGCCTGAGCGCGGGCCTGATGCCGGGTCACGATCTCGGCGGCGGGACAGTGCTGCGGCTGGGCAACCGCTGCGTGATCGGCCGGGGCAGCAACATCGTCGCGCATCATTCGGTCGTGATCGGCGACGATGTCTTTACCGGCCCGTACGTCTACGTCACCGACCAGAATCACCGCTACGAGGACCCCGAGCAGCCGATCGGCCGGCAATGGCCGGTCAACGCCGCCGTCTCGATCGGCCCTGGCTCCTGGATCGGCACCGGAGCGATCGTGCTGCCGGGATCGGTGCTCGGCAGCAACGTGGCGGTCGCGGCCGGCTCGGTCGTCCGCGGCAAGTTTCCCGACCAGTGTGTCATCGCCGGAGTGCCCGCCAAGATCGTGCGCGAGTACGTGCCGGGGGCGGGCTGGTCGGCGCCGCCGGCGGGCTACCCGGGCTGAGCGCTTCGCCGCCGGCGGCCGTCGGCCGCCGCCGGGCCCGCGGCGGGCCCGCCGCGGGCCCGGACCTACGGCTGCCCGCGAGCCGCCTGCCCGGCTCGCGGGGGATCTGCCGTGCCGCTGACGCGGCGGCCGGGCTCCTGCCGGCCCCCCAGCTGCGGCACGAACACCTCGCCGCGCAGCGCCCGCGCGACCAGCTCCACCGAGCGGGCAGTGGCGGCGAGCCTGCCGCCTTCGCTCCGGTAAACCGCGAGCACGGCCTCGACGGCACGCGGCGGCAGATCGGCGGCCAGCTCCGTGCGGGCAGCGCGGTAACCCTGGCGAGCGCCTTCCACGCACGCGGTCACGTGCTGGCGGGCCAGCACCGCCAGCGCCACCGGGTGGCGCAGCAGCACGCCATGCAGCCGGTAGTCGGGCGGCACCACGTCCAGCAGCCAGTTCACCGCCGTCTGCTCGAAACGCTCGCTGCCCGGCGGATGAACGCCAGCGGGCCAGCCGGGCGGAAGGTAACCTGCCACGAGCTCAGCTTAGCTCGATTCGAACACGTGTTCCAGACCGCCGGGCATTCCGTTCAGCCCGGCAGGCAGGCCGGCCGCGCGCCTGAGGCCGGCACAGGAATGCCGGCGGCGGACCTTCCCGTTGTGCGGGAGGGAGCGAATAAGCTAAGAGCTGCCGTCCCCCGGCGGACCCCAGCCATCAGGAGTCTTTCCCAGCATGCCTGCCACTGACTTTCGCCTGGCCACGCGCGACGACCTGCGCAACGTCGCCATCGTGGCGCACGTCGACCACGGCAAGACCACGCTGGTCGACGCGATGCTGTGGCAGTCGGGAGCGTTCCGGGCCGGAGCCCAGGTCGCCGACCGGGTACTGGATTCCGGCGACCTGGAGCGGGAGAAGGGGATCACGATCCTGGCGAAGAACACCGCCGTGCAGCACGGCGGGCTGACCATCAATATCGTGGACACGCCGGGTCACGCCGACTTCGGCGGCGAGGTGGAGCGCGGCCTGTCCATGGTGGACGGGGTGCTGCTGCTGGTGGACGCCAGCGAGGGGCCGCTGCCGCAGACGAGGTTCGTGCTGCGCAAGACGCTCGAGGCCAAGCTGCCGGTGATCCTCGTGATCAACAAGGCGGACCGGCCGGACGCGCGGATCGCCGAGGTCGTGGACGCTTGCTATGAGCTGTTCATGGACCTGGACGCGACGGAGGAGCAGATCGAGTTCCCGATCGTGTACGCCTCGGCAAGAGCCGGCCGGGCGTCGCTGAGCAGGCCAGCCGACGGCGCAATGCCTGACTCGCCGGACCTGGAGCCGCTGTTCGCCGTGTTGCGCGAGAGCGTGCCCGCGCCGTCGTATGACCCGCAGGCTCCGCTGCGGGCGCAGGTGGCCAACCTGGACGCCTCCGCGTACCTGGGCCGGATCGCGCTGTGCCGGGTGTTCAGCGGGGAGATCACCAGGGGCCAGCAGGTCGCCTGGTGCCGCCGGGACGGCGCCATCGAGCGGGTGAAGATCACTGAGCTGTTCCGGACCGAGGCGCTTGACCGGGTTCCCGCGGCCTCCGCCGGGCCGGGCGACATCATCGCGGTGGCTGGCATCGGCGAGATCATGATCGGCGAGACGCTGGCAGACCCGGACGACCCGCGGCCGCTGCCGCTGATCACCGTCGACGAGCCGGCGATCTCGATGACAATCGGGGTGAATACCTCGCCGCTGGTCGGGCGGTCGAAGGGATCCAAGGTCACTGCGCGGATGGTCCGGGACCGGCTGGATCGCGAGCTGGTCGGGAACGTCTCGGTGCTGGTGCTGCCGACCGAGCGGCCGGACACCTGGGAGGTGCAGGGACGCGGCGAGCTGGCCCTGGCTGTCCTGGTGGAGACCATGCGGCGGGAAGGATACGAGCTGACCGTGGGCCGGCCGACCGTCGTCACCCGGGAAATCGACGGGAAGCTGCACGAGCCGGTCGAGCGGCTCACCGTGGACGTCCCCGAGGACTACCTCGGCGCGGTCACCACGCTGCTCGCGGTGCGCAAGGGCCGGATGCTGAACATGACGAATCACGGCACCGGCTGGGTGCGGCTTGATTTCGTGGTTCCCGCCCGCGGGCTCATCGGGTTCCGCACCCAGTTCCTCACCGACACCCGCGGCACCGGAATCGCCCATCACGTGTCCGAGGGCTACGAGCCGTGGTCGGGCCCGCTGCGGATGCGGCCGACCGGCTCGCTGGTCGCCGACCGGGCCGGCGTGGCTACCGCGTATGCCATGTTCGCGCTGCAGGAGCGGGGCACGCTGTTCGTCGAGCCGGGGACCGAGGTGTACGAGGGCATGATCGTCGGCGAGAACTCGCGCGCCGACGACATGGATGTCAACATCGCCAAGGAGCGCAAGCTGACCAACGTCCGGCAGTCGACGGGGGAGGAGCTTGAGCGGCTCATCCCGCCGCGCATGCTGAGCCTGGAGCAGGCGCTGGAGTTCTGCGCGACTGGCGAGTGCGCCGAGGTGACGCCCACGGCCGTGCGGATCCGCAAGACGGTGCTCGATGCCAGAGAGCGCGGCAGGCAGCGTGCCCGGCGAGCGCGGGCCGGCGAGTAGAGCACTGGCCCCGCGCGGCCGGATGCGCTTACCGCACTGACAGGTAGATGATGCTGGCCAGGCCGAAGGCCACGCAGTAGATCGCGAATGGCGTCAGCGTGCGGGTCCGGAAGTACCGGACCAGGAAGCGCACCGACAGGTAGGCGCCGATCCCGGAGAGCAGGCTGCCGACGAGGACTTCCCCGCGGATTCCGTTGCCGAGCGGGCCAGCCAGGTCGGGGACCTTGAGCGCCCCGGCGGCCAGGATGACCGGGGTGGCGAGCAGGAAAGCGAATCGCGCGGCGTCCTCGCGGGACAGGCCGCTGAACATGCCGGCGACCATCGCGACGCCGTCCCGGCTGATCCCCGCCAGCAGCGCCAGTATCTGCGCGGACCCGATGAGCGTGGCCGGGCCGAACCCAATCTTCGCCAGCCGCTGATCAGAGGCGACCGCGCGGGAGATCTCCAGCTGGCGGACGGCCTGATGGCCGGGCGCATGCTGGGCATGGGCCGGGCCGCGTGCGGCAACGCCGGCCCCCGGCGGCCCGTCCGCCAGCTCCCGCGCGATCAGCGCATCGGCCCGCAGCGAGGCCCTGGTACGGAACTTCTCCCCGGCAAACAGGATCAGGCCGTTCACCACCAGGAAGATCGCTGCCCGGATCGGCACGCCGAACAGCACCCGGAACGTATGCTCGAACGCCAGCCCGACGATGCCGACGGGTATCGTCGCCGCGATGATCATCCAGGCAAGCCGCTGGTCGGTGGTCTCGATCTGCCCGTCGCGGATCGAGCTGACGAAACCCTTGATGATCCGGACCCAGTCTTTCCAGAAGTAGATCAGCAGCGCGATCGCGGTGGCGACGTGCATGCCGACGATGAAGGCCAGGTACGGGGATTCCGGCCTGGCGACGTTCAGGTCCCGGGCCCAGCTGCCTCCTACCAGCGCGGGGATCAGCACGTTGTGGCCGAGGCTGGATACGGGGAACAGCTCGGTCACGCCCTGAACCAGCCCGACGACAGCCGCTTCCAGGTAGGTGAGGTGGGTCATGACGGCCTTTCGCTCTCACAGGGGAAGCGCCCCCCGTGCCAGACACACTATCCGGGGCAAACGATATCGGCCGTCGGCTCAGGCGACGGCATCTGCCGGAACTCCCGTCAAGGCCGGCAGTCTGCCTACTTCTTGCCGGGGATCTCCGGGGTGTCCTTGCCGCGAGGGCGGCCGGTGATCTTCGAGCCGAGCCAGACCAGCGGGTCGTACTTGCGGTCGGCCACCCGCTCCTTGAGCGGGATCAGCGCATTATCGGTGATCTTGATGTGCTCCGGGCAGACCTCGGTGCAGCACTTGGTGATGTTGCAGTAGCCGAGGCCGAAGTCCTCCTGGGCGATCTCGCGGCGGTCGGCGGTGTCGGCCGGGTGCATCTCCAGCTCGGCGATCCGCATCAGGAACCTCGGTCCGGCGAACGGCCGCTCGTTCTCCGGATGGTCACGGATCACATGGCAGGTGTTCTGGCACAGGTAGCACTCAATGCACTTGCGGAACTCCTGCGACCGGCTCACGTCGGTCTGCTGCATCCGGAACCCGCCGAGCGGCACCGACGGATCCGGGGTGAACGACGGGATCCGGCGCGCCTTGGCGTAGTTGAACGCGACGTCGGTCACCAGGTCCCTGATCACCGGGAAGGTGCGCAGCGGGGTGACGACGAGGGTCTCGTCCTCGGCGAAGATCGACATCCGGGTCATGCAGGCCAGCCGCGGCTGCCCGTTGATCTCCATCGAGCAGGAGCCGCACTTGCCCGCCTTGCAGTTCCACCGGATCGCCAGGTCGCCCGCCTGCGTCGCCTGCAGCCGGTGCAGCACGTCAAGGACGACCTCGCCCTCGTTGACCTCGACCTGATAGTCGGCGAGTTCGCCGGCGCCGTAGTCGCCGCGCCAGACCCGCAGGGCTGCCTTGTAGCTCATTGATGCGTCTCCTATTGCGCGGCGGGGGAGGTGGTGCCAGCCGGGGGAACCGGGCCGGCCGGGGGAGTCGTGCCGGGCCGGGGAACCGGGCCGGCCGGGGGGACCGTCACGGCCCCGGCGGCGGGCGGCAGTTCCTCGTCCGTCAGGTACTTCTTCAGCTCGTCCCGGTCGAACAGCGCCAGCAGGTCCGCACGCATCGGGATCAGCGGCTGGTGCTTCAGCTGCGCCCTGCCCGCGTCGTCCAGCGTGCAGACGAGGTTGACTTTGCGCCAGGTGGCCGACATGGCGGGATAGTCCTCCCGGGTGTGCCCGCCGCGTGACTCCTGCCGCTCCAGCGCCGCCTTGGCGATGCAGTCGCAGACCAGCAGCATGTTGCGCAGGTCCAGGGCCAGGTGCCAGCCGGGGTTGTAGGCCCGGCCGCCCTCGACGCTGACTTGCTCGGCGCGGGCGCGCAGCTTCTCCAGTTCGGCCAGCGCCGTCCTGACCTCTTCCTCCTGCCTGATGATGCCGACCAGGTCGTTCATGGTCTGCTGCAGCGCGGCGTGCACGTCGTACGGGTTCTCCCCGCCGGTCCGCTCCAGCGGAGCCAGCGCCTCGGCCACGGCCTCGTTCAGTGCGGCCCGGCTGGCGGCCGGCCTCTTCCCGGCTGCCAGGCTGTCGACGTACTGCGCGGCGCCGGCTCCGGCCCGGCGCCCGAAGACGAGCAGGTCGGACAGGGAGTTGCCGCCCAGCCGGTTCGAGCCGTGCATGCCGCCGGAGGCCTCGCCGACCGCGAACAGCCCCGGTACCAGGGCTGCCTGCGAGTCCGGGTCTACCTCAACGCCGCCCATCATGTAATGACAGGTGGGCCCGACCTCCATCGGCTCCGTGGTGATGTCGACGTCGGCCAGCTCGATGAACTGGTGGTACATGGAGGGCAGCTTGCGCAGGATCTCCTCGGCCGGCCGCCGGGAGGCGATGTCCAGGAACACGCCGCCGTGCGGGCTGCCGCGCCCCGCCTTGACCTCGGAATTGATCGACCGCGCCACCTCGTCGCGGGGCAGCAGCTCGGGCGGCCGCCGGTTATTGTCCGGGTCGGTGTACCAGCGGTCGCCCTCCTCCTCGGTATCGGCGTACTGGGCGCGGAACACGTCTGGCACGTAGTCGAACATGAAGCGCTTGCCCGCGGAGTTGCGCAGCACCCCGCCGTCACCGCGGACCGACTCGGTTACCAGCAGGCCCTTCACCGACGGCGGCCAGACCATCCCGGTCGGGTGGAACTGCACGAACTCCATGTTCAGGACGGTGGCGCCGGTCAGCACCGCGAGCGCGTGCCCGTCGCCGGTGTACTCCCACGAGTTGGACGTGACCTTGAAGGACTTGCCGATGCCGCCGGTGGCCAGGATGACGGCGGGGGCCTCGAACAGGATGAACTGTCCGGTCTCCCGCACGTACCCGAAGGCGCCCGCGATCGCGCCGCCCTCGGTGATCAGCCGGGTAATGGTGGTCTCGGCGTATACCTTGATCATCGCCTCGGGATCGCCGCGGGAGATCGCGTCCTCCTGCTGGAGGGCAACGACCTTCTGCTGCAGCGTCCTGATCATCTCCAGGCCGGTCCGGTCCCCGACGTGCGCCAGCCGCGGGTACTCGTGGCCGCCGAAGTTCCGCTGGCTGATCTTGCCGTCCTTGGTGCGGTCGAACAGCGCGCCCCAGGCCTCGAGCTCCCAGATCCGCTCCGGCGCCTCCTTGGCGTGCAGCTCGGCCATCCGCCAGCTGTTCATGAACTTGCCGCCGCGCATGGTGTCGCGGAAGTGGACCTGCCAGTTGTCGTTGGAGTTGACGTTGCCCATCGCCGCCGCGGCGCCGCCCTCGGCCATTACCGTGTGCGCCTTGCCGAACAGCGACTTGGAGATGATCGCGGTCTTCTTGCCCGCCAGCCGCGCCTCGATCGCCGCGCGCAGCCCCGACCCGCCGGCGCCGATTACCACGACGTCGTAGCTGAGCCGCTCGAAATCTGTCATCGTTCTGCCTGCCTCAGTTGAAGAACCGCACGTCGCTGATCGTCCCGCTCGCCACCAGCAGCACGTACAGGTCGGCCAGCATCAAGGTGCCGAGCGTGGTCCAGGCCAGCTGCATGTGGCGGGCGTTCAGCTTGGAGACCTGAGTCCATATCCAGTACCGGGCCGGGTGCCTGGAGAAGTTGTTGAGCCGGCCGGCGGTGATGTGCCGGCAGGAATGACACGACAGCGTGTAGGCCCACAGCAGTATCACGTTGATCAGCAGGATAAGAGTGCCGAGCCCGAACCCGATGCCGCCGGTCCTGCCGTGGAATGCGTCGATCACGTCGTAGGTGTTCAGCGCCGAGATCAGGATGACCAGGTAGAAGAAGTAGCGGTGCAGGTTCTGCAGGATCAGCGGGAAGCGCGTCTCGCCGGTGTACGTGGCGTGCGGCTCGCGCACCGCGCATGCGGCCGGCGCCCGCCAGAACGCCCGGTAGTAGGCCCGCCGGTAGTAGTAGCAGGTGAGCCGGAAGCCCAGCACGAACGGCAGGGAGATGATCGCGTACGGGATGATCGGCGGGACCTGGCCGAACCAGGTGCCCAGACTGCTCGAGCCCGCCGCGCATTCGCCGCTGACGCACGGCGAGTAGAAGGGCGTCAGGTAGTGGTACCGAGGCACCCAGTACCAGCGGCCGAGGAAAACGTGCACGGTCGCGTAGAGCACCCAGATCGTCAGCGCCACGGCCGTGATGGCCGGAGACCGCCACCAGGGGTCGCGGCGGAGCGTCTTTTCCGGGATCTGCGCCCTGGTCTTGGCCGGTGCTACTGGTGCCTGCGTCATGGACATCTCCGCTACTGAGCTTACTGGGTACCCACTGTGATCGCCTCGCGTCGCTGCGTGCGCCTGATTCGCCCGCGGCCGGGGGCCAGGGTCGCGTGAGAACCCTATTCCTCTGCATATCACTCCTCGGGCCCGGAGCGAAGATCAACGGCTGTGAGAATCGCTACACAGCGTCGGATGCCCCGGCCGCGCCGGGCAGCCCGAGTGCCCGGCGGATGAAGTCGACCTGGAGCAGCAGCAGGTTCTCGGCGACCGCCTCCTGGGACGCCATGTGCGTCACGCCGGACATGGGCAGCACCGAGTGCTGCCTGCCCGCGGCCAGCAGCGCCGCGGACAACCGGAGCGAATGCGCGACCACGACGTTGTCGTCGGCCAGGCCGTGGATGATCAGCAGCGGCCGGCTCAGCGCGCCCGCGCCGGCCAGCAGCGAGCTCTGCTCGTAGGCCGCCGGCTGCTGCTGCGGATGCCCGAGGTAACGCTCGGTGTAGTGCGTGTCGTACAGGCGCCAGTCGGTGACCGGCGCGCCGGCAACCGCCGCGTGGAACGCGTCGGGCCGGCGCAGCACGGCCAGCGCCGACAGGTAGCCGCCGAACGACCAGCCGCGGATGGCGACCTTGTCAAGATCCAGGTCGGGATGCCGCTGCGCGGCCGCCCGCAGGGCCGTGACCTGGCCGGCCAGCGGCGGTCCGGCCAGGTCACCGGCCACCGCGTGCTCCCACGCCGGGCCGCGTCCGGGGGTGCCAGCGCCGTCGGCGACCACGACGGCGAATCCCTGCTCGGCGAACCACTGGGCGGCGAGGAAGGCTGACTGGCTGGCCAGCACCATCTGCGCGTGCGGCCCGCCGTACGGGTTCATCAGCACGGGCAGCGGGCCGGTGCCGGGCTGATGCCAGGAGGGCAGCAGCACCGCGGTCCTGATTTCCTGCTCCCCGGCGCAGAATAGGTCGGGGGCCGGGCTGGGCAGCAGCGGCCGCTGCGCATGCGAGGTGATCCGCGCGGCCTCGGCGCCGCCGCGCAGCACCGAGACGGTCAGGCCGTCGCGGCGCAGTGAGCGGCTCGCCGCCACGGTCGTGCCGCCCGCCCGCCTGCCGCTGCGCACCTGCGGCCCGTCATCGGCCGCGGCAACGGCGGCCAGGCCGTCCGGGCCGAAAGTCCAGAGCCCGATCTGTGCTGGCTCGTCACCGGATGCGGCAAAGAGCACGGTGTCGCCGTCGACGCTCAGGATCTCCCGGACCTGCAGCCCGGCCGGCGTGACCGGCTTTGCCGTGCCGGCGGCGAGGTCCGCCGCGCTGGCAACGAGCAGCCGCCGGGTGGCGCCGTCATCCTGGGTCCACGCGATCGCGCCGCTGCTGGTCCAGGCAGGCCCGCCGGGAATGATCTCCAGCCACGGCTCGCCGACGTCATCGCGGACGACCGCGGTGGCGCCGCTGACCGCATCCACCGCCAGAACCCGCATCCGGCGCTGATCCCGGCTCTGCACCACGATCAGCGGATGCTGCGCCTGCGGGCGGTCCCAGCGGGCGGTGACCAGATAGGGGAAGGCCGCGTGATCCCACTGCACCTGGGTCATCGTCCCGCCGCCGGCCGTCCCGCCGTCGGCCGTCCCGCCGCCGGCCGTCCCGCCGCCGGCCGTCAGGTCGAGGCCGACCAGGAAGAGGGCCACGTCGGCGTTAAGCGTCCCCGCCGCCGGATAGCGGATCTCGCTGGCCGGCCTGTCCGGGTTCGCCGGGTCGGCGATGTACCAGCGCTGGACCGCTGTGTCATCGACGCGGGCCGCCAGCAGCGCGGCGGAGTCCGGTGCCCACCAGTAGCCGCGCGAGCGGTTCATCTCTTCCGCGGCGATGAATTCTGCCAGGCCAAACGAGAGGCCGCCGGCCGGTCCCGGATCCGCTACCGCGCGATCAGTCCCGGTGCCGGTGTCGAAGACCCGCAGCGCGCACGCGCAGACGTAGGCGATCAGCCTGCCCGACGGATCGGGCCGCGGGTCGGCAGCCGGGGTGCGCACGGCAAGCTGGCGGACGGCGGGCTCGGTCCCGGCGGGCTCGGTCCCGGCCGCTGCGCCTGCCGCGCTGGCGGCCGTGCCGCCCAGGTCGGCGAGGTACACCCGTCCGGACAAGCTGAACGCCGCGACCGTGAAGTCCCGGTCAGTGGCGAACGCGGTGATGCCGGCGGCCTGCTCTCTGGCGCGCTCGCGCCGTGCCCGTTCCTGGGGATCCAGCTCGGTGCCGCTGAGGCCGATCTGCGCCGGGTCGGCTATCAGCCGCTCCCGGCCGCTGGTCACCTCCAGCACCCACAGGCAGGTCACCGGATCGCTGCCGTGCCGTGACCGCAGGAACGCCACCGCCCCGCCGTCGGGCGAGATCTGAAAGGACCGGGGCACGCCGAGCGTGAACCCCTGGGTCCTGGCGTTCTGACGCGGGAAGGTGTCCGTCATAGGAGTAGATCCTGCCAGCCGGGCCGCCCGGCAGTTCCAGCTAGGCTCGGCGATATGAGCAATCCAGCAGGCCGCAGGCTCCTGCTGGTGCACGCCCATCCCGATGATGAGTCGATCGGCACCGGCGCGACGATGGCGAAGTACGCGGCGGCCGGCGCCGGGGTCACGCTGGTCACCTGCACGCTGGGCGAACTCGGTGAGGTGATCCCGGCAGAGCTGGCGCATCTGGCTTGGGACGCTGGCGGCGGCCTCGGCGGGCACCGGATAGGCGAGCTGGCAGCCGCCTGCAAGGAGCTTGGCGTCAGCGATCACCGGTTTCTCGGCGGCCCGGGCCGGTGGCGAGATTCCGGCATGATGGGCACGCCGTCCAACGACTGGGACGGCTGTTTCTGGCGGGCGGATGTGGACGTAGCCGCGGGCGAGCTGCTGCGCGTGATCGGCGAGGTGCGGCCGCAGGTCATGGTCAGCTACGACGCCGACGGCGGCTACGGTCATCCTGATCACATCCAGGCGCACCGGGTTGCGCGGCGCGCGTTCGAGCTGGCCGGCGGCCTGGTCGGCAAGCTCTATGCCACTGCGGTGCCGAGGTCGGTGCTCACGCAGGCCATGGCCATGATCCGGGATGGCGGCTCGGACAGCAGCGCCGGCAGTTCGGCTGGCAGCATCGGGCTCCCGTCCGGAGCGCCTGACGACCATGTGACGACCGAGATCGACGCGACGGCGTTCCTCGGCGCCAAGCTGGCGGCGATGCGCGCTCACGCTACCCAGATCACGGTCGACGGCCCGTTCTACGCGCTGTCGAACCACGTGCGGCAGCTGGCGCTCGGGCATGAGCACTACATTCTGCTGGCCGGGCCGCCCGGCGCCGCGACTGGCCCGCTCGGCCGCGAGACCGACCTGTTCGCCGCGGTTAGCTAGCCTGCTGCCGTGGAGATCACACCGGGCCGGCGCGCCACGGACGGGGCGGGCCCGGGCAAGGACCGCAATGAGAGGCTCGTGTCAGCGGCCGCGTACCTGATGCTGTTCCTGCTCGGCTTCGCCGAGGGCGTCGTCGGCTGCTTCTACTACGGCAGCGGGCCGGTGCCGCTCGCCGCTCTCGCGTTCGCCCTCGGAATCTTCGTCACCTGCGTGCTGGCTGGCTGGGGAATGCGCCGCCCGGCCGGCGCGCTGACGCCGGCCATCGGCTGGTTCGCCGCCTCGCTGGTCCTGGCCACCAGCACTCCGGGCGGCAGCGTGGTGATCACCAATACCCCCGCGGGCAAATGGTTCCTGTTCGGCGGCGCGGGCTGCGTCGCGGCGGGGACGGTGGCGGCGTTCGTGCTGTGGTCTCGTTCTGTGCCGCCGGGCCGCCGGCGATGGTAGATCCGGCTGGCCCGATCCGCGGCCGCTGGGGCGACAGGCGACGGAAAACAGCGTTACGCCCCAGGGTTTCCCGGCACGCCGGGCAGGCGATGACCGCGGTGCCGCCAGCGGCGTTGCGGCCGGGCTCGTGCGCGGCGGGCCTCAGCGGACGAGTTCTCCTACCTGGTCAAGCGCCCAGTCCAGCTCGTCCTCGGTGATCACCAGCGGCGGCGCGAGCCTGATCGTGGTGCCGTGGGTGTCCTTGGCCAGGACGCCGCGCTCGGCGAGCAGCTCGCAGACCCTGCGGCCGGGCAGTGAGGTGAACTCGATTCCTGCCCACAGGCCGCGGCCGCGCACCGCACGGACCGATGCGGGCGGCAGTGCCATCAGCCGGGCGTGCATGTGCGCCCCGAGCTTGGCGGAGCGCTCCTGGTATTCGCCGGTGGCCAGCATCGCGATGACCTCGCGGCCGACCGCGCAGGCCAGCGGGTTGCCGCCGAACGTGGAGCCATGCTGGCCCGGCTGGAAAACCCCGAGGATGTCGCTCGATGACACGACGGCGGAAACCGGCACGATGCCGCCGCCCAGCGCCTTGCCCAGCAGGTACATGTCCGGGACCACGTGATCGTGCTCGCAGGCGAACGTGGTGCCTGTCCGGCCCAGCCCGGACTGGATCTCGTCGGCGATCATCAGTGCGCCGCGGGCGGTGCAGATCTCGCGCACGCCGGTCAGGAAGCCGGCCGGCGGCACGATCACGCCTGCCTCGCCCTGGATCGGCTCGACCAGGACGCCGACGACGTTCTCGTCCATCGCGGCCGCCAGCGCGCCGAGGTCACCGTAGCGGACGATGCGGAAACCCGGCGTGTACGGGCCGAAAGACGCACGCGCATCGGCGTCGGCGGAAAAGCTGATGATCGTGGTGGTCCGCCCGTGGAAGTTGCCGCCGAAGACGACGATGACCGCCTCGCCGTCGGGCACGCCCTTGACCTCGTAGCCCCATTTGCGCGCTGTCTTGATCGCTGTCTCCACCGCTTCCGCGCCGGTGTTCATCGGCAGCACCATCTCCATGCCGGCCAGTGCGGCGAGCTCAGCGCAGAACGGGCCGAACTGATCGTGCTCGAAGGCCCTGCTGACCAGGGTTACCCGGCTCAGCTGCCGGTGCGCTGCTGCCAGCAGCCGGGGATGCCGGTGCCCGAAATTGAGTGCCGAGTAGGCAGCGAGCAGGTCCAGGTAGCGCCGTCCCTCGACGTCTGTCACCCAGCAGCCCTCGGCCTCGCGGATGACCACCGGGAGCGGTTCATAGTTGTGCGCGCTGTGCGCGGCAGACTGCGCGCGCAGCTGCGCTGTCACGGTCCCGGCTGTCCCGGTGCCGGCTGTCCCGGTGCCGGCTGTCCCGGTCCCGGCTGTCCCGGTGCCGGCTGTGCCGGTCCGGCCTGCTGTGCCCGCCATCTCCTGCCTCCCCGCTACCTCAGCTCGAGGGCGCAGCACTTGGGGCCGCCCCCTGCCTTGCGGAACTCCGACACGTCCACCGGGACCGGCTCGAAACCGGCGGCGGCCAGCTGCGCCGCCAGGCCGCGGGCCTGCTCGGGCAGTATCACATTGCGCCCGTCGCTGACCGCGTTCAGCCCGAGCACCTCGGCGTCCTCGTCCTTGGCCTCGATCAGCTCGGCGAAATGCGAGGCTAGCGCTGCGGCGCCCGCGCCGTCGAAGGCTGCCGGGTAATAGGCCGCGGTGTCAGCATCCAGCACGCACAGCGCCGTGTCGAGGTGATAGAACCGCGGGTCTACCAGGGCGAGGCTGATCACCGGGAGGCCGAACAGCTCCTCGAGCTCCCGCGCCACGGCGACGTCGCTGCGGAATCCGTGACCGGCGAAGACCGCGCTCCCGGCGAAAACGATGTCGCCCTCGCCCTCGTTGACGCTGCGCGGCTCCAGCACCGTCCCGTACCTATTCTGCCGGAACCAGCGACAGTAAGCGGCGGCTTCGGGCGCTCTCTGCGGGAACCGGAAGCTGGCGCCGAGCACCTTGCCGTCGATCACAGTGGCCCCGTTGGCGGCGAAAACCATGTCGGGCAGGCCGGGCTCAGGGCTGATGGTGTGGACGGTGTGGCCGAGGCCGGCGAACGCCGCGCGCAGCCGCTGCCACTGGCGCATGGCGCGCGGGGCGTCCACCGGCCGCTCCGGGTGCATCCAGGGGTTGATGACATAGTCGACCGTGAAGTGCTCGGGAGGGCACATCAGGTACGTTCTGGCCTGCGCGAATGCGGCGGCGGTGACGGCTGCTGCGGCCAACTGCGGCTCCAGTCCGAGGCTGATGATCTAGACGGATCCAGCGTAGGAGCCGGCGAGGGCAAAAAGCCCTCACGCCTCGTGCGCATCAGCGGCGATCGGTTGCGCAGGATGCCATCCGGGCAGCGAATCGTTGCGCGCTACCCCAGTCTGACCGGCCGATCGGGCTTCGGCCGGCCGACGTCACGGGCCAGATCCAGCGCGAGCAGCCGGTCGGCGTGCGCGAACGTCTCGAATTTCGACCCCGGCGGGATCTGGTCGTCCCGCTCGAGTGCCCGCAGCGCGCGCAGCGCGGCCGGGGTATCCAGATCGTCGTCAAACCCGGCGGCGATGCTGGCCGCATGCCGGGCGGACATCGGCGCGCTGGGCGAGTCCGCCCAGTCGGCTACCCGGTCCCGCCACCGGCGCAGCGCCCGGTCAGCGGCGCCGAGGATGTCCCAGGTCAGGTTCATCTGCTGCCGGTAGCGATGCTCGAGGAACGCCAGCCGCAGCGCGAGCGGGTCAAGGCCGCGGTCGGCCAGGTCAGCCAGGAACACGACGTTTCCCGTCGACGCGTCCATCGCGGCGCCGTCGAACAGCAGGTGCTCGCCGTGCACCCAGTGCCGGACCACCTCGTGCCCGGCCACCGCATCGGACTGGGCGCGCTCATCCTCGTGCTGCGGAAAGCGCAGGTCGATGCCGCCGGTCTGGATGTCGATGCGCTCGCCGAGGTAGTGCAGCGACATGGCTGAGCACTCGGTGTGCCGGCCGGGGAAACCGCTGCCCCAGGGGGCCTGCCAGGTCAGCTCCCGCCCCGCCGGCGTGCCCTGCCACAGCGGCCAGTCGGCGTGGAAGCGCTGGCCGGCAGCCGCCCCGCCCGCGAGCCCGGGGCCGGGGCGCAGGTCGTCCGGCCGGCTGCCGGAGATCTCGCCGTAGCCGGGAAAGCCGCGCGCGTCGAAGTAGACGGATCCGTCCTGGGCCGGGTAGGCGTGCCCGGTCTCGATCAGGCGCGCGATCAGGTCCGTGATCAGCCCGATCGACTCCGACGCGCGGGGCGAGTAGTCCGGCGGTGCGACGTTCAGCGCCGCGCAGTCGGCGCGGAAGGCATCCTCGCGGCACCGGGCGACCGCCAGCGCGGTCTTGCCGTGCGGCCGGGCCGGGACCTTGTCCTCGCAGCCCGGATCGGTCTCGCTGGCACCGGCCGGCGGGCCCACGTCGGTGATGTTCTGGCAGACGATCACGGTCAGGTGGTGCCGCTGGGCGTTCCGGCGGATCAGGTCGGGCAGCAGGCACGAGCGGAGGTCGCCGACATGCGCGGAGCGGGTGACCGTCGGCCCGCAGGCATACATGCGCAGCTGGCGGCCGCGGGCCGGAACGATCTCCGCAGCCTGCCGCTGCCTGCTGTCGTAGAGCCGGAACATCCTTTCAGACTAGGCTCAGTTCAGGCGCTGCCCGGCCGGCTCAGCGTCTCCAGGCGCGCCGCCGCGGCGGCGATCCGCTCGTCGGTCGCGGTGAGCGCCAGCCGGATGTGCCGGGCTCCGGCCCGGCCGTAGAACTCGCCGGGCGCGACCAGGATCCCCGCCTCGGCCAGCACCCGCACCGATTCCCAGCAGTCGCGGCCCGGATGGGCTGCCCACAGGTAGAGCCCCGCCTGCGAGTGGCTTACCGTCCAGCCGGCGGCCTCCACCGCGGGCCGCAGCACCGCGCGCCGCCGCGCATACCGCTCGCGCTGGGCATCGGCGTGACCGTCGTCGGCCAGGGCAGCTGTCATCGCCGCCTGAACGGGTGCCGGAACCATCATCCCGGCATGCTTGCGGATCTCCAGCAGCTGGGCGACCAGATCGGGATCGCCGGTGACGAAGCCGCCGCGGTAGCCGGCCATGTTGGACCGCTTGGACAGCGAGTGCACGGCGAGCAGCCCGCGATGCGACCCATCGCAGACATCCGGGTGCAGTACGGAAACCGGCGCCGCCTCGAAGCCGAACTCGATGTAGCACTCGTCGGAGGCGACGAGGGTGCCACGCTCGCGGGCCCAGCGCACCACCTTGCGGAGGTGCTCGGCGGGCAGCACCTGGCCGGTCGGGTTGGACGGCGAGTTCAGCCAGGCCAGCCGGACCCGGCCAGGTCCGAGCGCGACCAGCCCGTCGGCCGCTACCGGCCTGGCCGCGGCCAGCCGTGCGCCCGCGTCGTAGGTCGGGTAGGCCAGGGCCGGGTGCGCCACCACGTCGCCGGGCCCGCACCCGAGCAGGGTCGGCAGCCAGGCGACAAGTTCCTTGGTGCCGATCACCGGCAGCACCGCATCAGACTCCACGGTGACGCCGTGGCGGCGCGCGAGCCATCCGCTGGCCGCCTCCCGCAGCTCGCGGGTTCCCGCCGTTGCCGGGTAGCCGGGTGAGTCGGCGGCCAGGGCGAGCGCTTCGCGGACGGGCAGCGGGACGGGATCCACCGGGGTGCCGACGGACAGGTCCACGATCCCGCCCGGATGCGCCAGCGCGCGCTTGTGGTGCGGCGCCAGCGCATCCCAGGGGAACCGGGGCAGCCTGGCCTGCAGGGCTGTCGCGGCGCCCGCCGCGTGCTGCTCGGTCAGTGTTCTGTTTCCTGCGGCGGCAAGGCGGCCACGATCGGGTGATCCTTGCTGATCTTGCCGGTCTTCGATGCCCCGCCGGGCGAGCCGAGCTCGGTGAAGAACTCGACGTTGGCCTTGTAGTAGTCCTTCCACTGATCGGGGACGTCGTCCTCGTAGAAGATTGCCTCCACCGGGCAGACCGGCTCGCAGGCACCGCAGTCCACGCACTCGTCCGGGTGGATATAAAGCATGCGCTCGCCCTCGTAGATGCAGTCGACCGGGCATTCCTCGATGCACGCCCGGTCGAGCACATCGACGCACGGCTGCGTAATGATGTACGTCACGTCGGAGCTCCTCTTTCCGTCAACGCCTCGGCGCGCCCGCATCCGGCGCGGCGCGGCCCTGGCCCATCGCGGCATAACCAGTATCGCCGTTCCTGCGGGCGTCCTGCGCCCCGGCCGCGCCCGCGGGATGGCAGGCTATCAGCCGAGCACGACCGTCCCCGGCGGCGGCTTGGCCGCCCTGCCTGACCGGCCGCGCGTCCAGCCCCTGCTGCCCTGCGCCGCTGACCACCGCAGGCCCGCGTACCGCACCTCGCGGATTCCGTAGCTTGCCGCGTGCGAGACCAGCCAGGCGGCCTCTGCCCAGCCGTCCCGGCCCCGCCGCACCCGCACCACCAGGACCGGTTCGCCGGCTGAGCGCACATCCTGCTGGCCGAACGTCCGCCGCAGCTGGCTGACGGCAGCGCCGAGCCGGGCCCTGCCGCTGATCCCGCTGCCGTACCAGCACCACACCCCGTGTGCCGCCCGCCCGGTGAAGGCTCTGGCCAGGACCGCTGCGGGCGCCGTGTACTGGCCATAAGCATAACCGTCGGCGCTGCGCTGCACCGCCTGCGCTGCCCGGTAGACCGGCATGGCCGCGTATCCGGGCACCGCGGCCAGCGCGGTGAGGAACCTGGTGGCCGCGTAGACCGGATCCTTCAGCCGCCGGGCCGGTCCCCATCCTTCAGATGGCCGCTGCTGGAAAATTCCGACGGAGTCCTGGTCGCCGTAATCCAGATTCTGCAGCTTCGACTCCTGCAGGGCCGCCGCGTAGGCGACTGTCACGGCGCGGCCCGGCATGGCCTGGCTCTGGGCAACTCCCGCGATCGTGGCCGCGATGGCCGCCTGGCTGGCTGCCAGCGAGATATCCTGCCCGCGCGCCTTCGCCTCGCAGCCGGTGCCGGCCGGCAGCAGCGGCGCCACCTTCCGCAGCGCGGCGTACAGGCCGGCCGCGAGCAGCAGCGCAAGCACCAGGGCGACTGCCGCGGACCCAAGGCGCCATGCGCGGGTGGTCAGCACGTACCAGAAGCTACCTGCTGACGCAGCCGCTAGGCTCGCTGGCCATGAGCACGTCGTATCCCGCGCCCGCCCATTCCCGCGCATCCCCGCTGCCGCCGGTGATCGACGAGCTGTGGGAGCGGCGCGCGGAGCTGACCCCCGCTGACGCCCGGGCGCGGGCCGTCGTGGTCGAGGCGGTCGACGCCCTTGACGCGGGCGCGGCCAGGGTGGCCTGGCCGGATCCGGCCGGAGGCGCGATCGTCGTCGACGAGCGGGCCAAGCGCGCCATCGTGCTGGCGTTCCGGCTGCTGCCGATGGCCGGCTCCCAGGTCGGCGATTTCCGGTATCACGACAGGTTCCCGCTGACCGCCAGGCTCGAGGGCGTCCGCGCGGTGCCGGGATCGATCGTCCGGTGGGGCGCCTATGTGGCGCCCGGCGCCGTCCTGATGCCGTCGTTTGTCAACGTCGGCGCTTACGTGGCCGCCGGCACAATGGTGGACACCTGGGCGACCGTCGGCTCCTGCGCGCAGATCGGCAGGAACGTGCACCTGTCCGGCGGGGTAGGTATCGGCGGAGTGCTTGAGCCGCCGAACGCGGTCCCGGTGGTCGTCGAGGACGACGCGGTCGTCGGCTCCCGGTCCATGGTGGTGGAAGGGGCTCGCGTCCGGCAGGGCGCCGTCATCGGCGCCGGGGTGATCCTGACCAGGACCACGCACGTGATCGACGTGCAGACCGGCGACGAACTGCCCCGCGGTGAGGCGCCGGCCTGGTCGGTCTGTGTCGGCGGCACCCGGCCGCGGGCCTTTCCCGGCGGGCAGTTCGGCATGCCGTGCGTGCTCGTGCTCAAGCGGCTGCCCGAAGGCAGTGCCCACGACAAGGCGGCGCTGAACGAGATCCTCCGTGACCACGGGGCGAATGGCTGACATTCAGCGCCTCATGTCGCTTGCCTCCGCCGGCGCTGACAGCGGCCCGGCGGCCTGATCAGCGGCTGGCCGCCGCTACCGTATGTCCTCGTGGACGACCATTCCGAGCTGCGCCGCCAGGGCCCGGCCACACTGCGCGGCAAGCACATTCCGAAGACCACCACCGACCAGCGGCTGCTCGACCGTCGCGGTCCCAGCGACTGGGTGCACACCGATCCGTGGCGGGTGCTGCGGATCCAGGCCGAGTTCGTCGAGGGCTTCGGGCTGCTCGCCGAACTCGGCCCGGCGGTATCGGTATTCGGGTCGGCCAGGACCGGGCCGGGAACCGCCGGCTACCAGCTTGCGGAACGCGTTGGCGCCGGGCTGGCCGCGGCCGGCTATGCGGTCATCACCGGCGGCGGCCCCGGCATCATGGCAGCGGCCAACAAGGGCGCGCTCAGCGCCAGCGGGGCCTCGGTAGGCCTTGGCATCGAGCTGCCGCTGGAACAGGGCCTGAACGAGTACGTCGAGATCGGCATCGAGTTCCGGTATTTTTTCGTGCGCAAGACCATGTTCGTCAAGTACTCGCAGGCTTTCGTCGTCATGCCCGGCGGGTTCGGCACCCTGGACGAGCTGTTCGAGGCGCTGAACCTGGTGCAGACCAGCAAGATCACGAAGTTCCCCATCGTCCTGGTCGGCAGCGCGTACTGGTCGGGCCTGCTCTCCTGGATCCACGGCACGCTGCTCGAGAACGGCACGATCTCCGCCGCTGATCCGCAGCTGTTCCAGGTCGCCGATGACGCGGCGGAAGTGGTGCAGATCATCAAGGATGCGCACCGGACCGGCCTGCCAGTCTGACCGGACCGGGCCCGCGGTCTGGGCCGTCTAGGCCAGGCCGCGGACGGCCCTGGCCGGCGGCCGGTCGCCGCGGATGGACGCCGACATGTCCAGCGCCCGCCGTACCGGCCGGACGTGCCGGGTCCGCACCACGGTCGCGCCCAGCCAGCAGCTCAGTGCCGCGATCGCGACGATCCCGGCCGCGGCGGCCTGCTGGTCATGAGCGGCCTCGCCGCCGGTCTGCTGATCATCTGTCCGGTTGCCGGCTGCCCGCTGCCGGCTGCCCGCCTGACGCTCGCGGGCTCCGCCGGCGACCTGCCGCGCGCGGTCCGCTGCCGCGTCCGCGTCGACAAGCGCCGCCCAGCCGGCCGCAGTCACGGCAGGCAGCCCGCCGGGCGCGACCTCCACCACGAGCCGGCCGGGCGGCAGTCCGCTGCCGCTGGCGGCCGCGGCATCCGGGCACAGCAGCAGCACGCCGGCTGCCAGCGCCGCCTGCGGGTGACGTACCAGGTCACCGGGCCCGGCGTCGCTGCATACGGCTGTGCGGGGATGGGCGCGGCGGAATGCGGCGATGATGGCCGGGCCGGCCCCGCCAAGGTCAACAAGGTCAGCGCCCGCACGTACCGCTGCGGCGGCCTCTGCCAGGCTGCCGGCCACCGTGAGCAGGGCGGTGCCGGTCAGCAGAACCCGGCCGGGTGCGCGCGTCACCATGTGGCTGAGCATGACACGATCCTCTTGTGGCCGTGGTCCTGCTCATTGCTGCCGTCGCGATCATCGTCGGCGTCGTTGCCGTCGCCCGCGGCCGTGGCGGCGAGCTGGCGCATTTCGCCGCCGACGCCCCGCGGTGGGATGCGAGGCTCGCGACTGCCGCCGACGTGGCGCTGCTGCGCCCGCCATCGGCGCTGTTCGGCTACAGCGTGCAGGCCACCGATGATGCGCTCGGCCAGATCGCGCTGCTGGTCACCGAACGGGATGTGCAGATCGCATCGCTGCGCAGCCGGATCGCGGAACTGCAGGATCGGCTGGAGGCCCTGACGGCTCAGGGCCCCGCCGCAGCCGACAGGCAGCAGCCCGCGCCGCCACCGACGGAGGCCAGGTCCGGCCCGGCGCGCCGGCCAGGACGGCCGGCGACGAGGCCAGACCCGCAGACGCGGCCGGGCTCGCCGGATGCGGGCTGGCCAGCCTGGGACCGGCCGGCCCGGCCCGATCAGGGCGCAGCGCAGGACAGCGGATGAGCGCCGGACCCGGGGGCGTGCTGGCCGGAGATGACGGGCTGCTGCGCTGCCCGTGGTGCCTGGGCAGCGCGGAATACCTGGCTTACCATGACGGGGAATGGGGCCGTCCCGTCCGCGATGACAACCGGCTGTTCGAGCGGCTGTGCCTGGAGGCGTTCCAGTCCGGGCTGTCCTGGCTCACTATCTTGCGCAAGCGGCAGAACTTCCGCGCCGCGTTCTGCGGTTTCGACATCGAGGCCGTCGCCGGGTTCGGCGACCACGATGTGTCCCGGCTGCTGGCCGACCCTGGCATCGTGCGCAACAAGGCGAAGATCGAGGCGACGATCGCGAACGCGCGCGCGGCTTCGCGCCTGCCGGCCGGCCTGGCCGAGGTGATCTGGCGCTATGCCGGCGGCCAGGCCAGGCCGCCGGTCACAGTGGCGGACATCCCAGCCTGGACGCCGGAGTCAAAGGCGCTTGCCCGCGAGCTGAAATTACACGGTTTCGTTTTCACCGGGCCGGTCACTGCCTATGCCACCCTGCAGGCCTGCGGTGTGGTCGACGATCATCTGCAGGCGTGCTTTCGCCGCGGCGCAGGCAATTTCTGATCGCCAGCTGACCGCCTATAGTCGCAGCAGCCTTTAGCCGCGATCGTGACGAAAATGCCGGAAGAGGCAGGAACCGGATATCTATCATGGCAACACCTGTTTGCCATTCCGCCGGAGCGTGCCAAACTGGGGCGACGGGGGGTAGTCGGCAGGCCACAAGACAGAGGCGGGCAGGTTCCCCCGAGATGACCGAGCTAGCTCAGCTTCCCCCAGGCGTCGACCCGAACAGGCCGAGCCCCGCCCGGATGTATGACTACATGCTGGGCGGAGAGAACAGCTTTCCGGTCGACCGAGACGCGCTTGCGCAGGTCCGCGCGGTAGTGCCGGAGATGCATGACATTGCCTGGGCCAACCGCGGATTTCATCAGCGATCGGCGAACTGGATCGCGGCGCACGGCATCAGCCAGTTCATCGACATCGGCTCCGGCCTGCCGACTGTGGGCAACACCCATGAAGTGGTGCGCAAGGTGATTCCCGGCGCGCGGGTCGTCTACGTGGACATCGATCCGGTGGTGGCGGCGCACGCCAGCGCGCTGCTAGCCGACGATGGCGGCACGACGTTGATCACGGCGGATCTTCGTGATCCCGCCGCCGTGCTGGCCGATCCCCGGCTGCGCGCGCTGATCGACTTCGCTGAGCCGGCCGGCCTGCTGATGACCGCCGTGCTGCACTTCGTGGCCGCCCGCGGCGATCCATGGGGCCTGGTGGCTCGCTACATCCGTGCGCTGGCACCGGGCAGCTGCCTGGCGCTGTCGCACGCCACCGCGGACAATCTGCCGCCCGTGGCGGTGCACAGATGGACGCAGGCTTACGCGAACGCTACGGAGCAGTTCTACCTGCGGCCCAGGGCCGAGGTGGAGCGGTTCTTCGCCGGGCTGGAGCTCGTGGCTCCCTATGAAGGCGCCGAGGTCGCCGTCACCCACCTGGGCTTGTGGGGCTGCGAGGATCCTGCGACCGCCGACAGCGACGGTTCGCGGTGGGGCTACTGCGGCGTTGCCCGGCACCGGTAGCACCCAGGCTGAGAAGTCCGGAGGCATGATGACCAAGATCGGGCGTGTCGCGGCCGGCGCGGATCCAGGCGTGCCGAGCCGGCCCGGGCAGGCGGACGTGAAGCCCACTGTGGAGAGTCTGGGCATCGACCTGGAGGCCCAGTCGTGGCAGCGCTCGGGTGGCGGAGAAGACGCGGCCATCGAGGTCGCGTTCGTCAGTCGCGCAGGCGGCGGCACCGAGTGGGTGCTGATGCGCGTCACCGGCGATCCGGAGGGCCGAGTGCTCGTCTATGACCAGCACGAATGGCAGTGCTTCCTCGACGGCGTCCGCAACCACGAGTTCGACAGCGCGGCAGGCAAGTGACCCGAATGGCCGTACGGTAACGAATGAGGATTATATTTGTGATTCACAACTTAAGCAGCGGTATGCTCAGGGCAATGTCATGTCAAGAGGCCGTTGGCCTCTGGAGTGGCCAATTGGCTCTGATGTGACCGGTGTGAGCCGGGCGGGCATTGCCGAGGAGGTGGTTGGGCTGAGCGATGAGGCCTACGGTGCGACTGTGGCGAAGCGCCGGCTGTCCAGGCGCCTCGCCGAGCTTCGGCGTGAGGCTCAGTACACGGCCAACCACGTCTGTGACGTGCTCAACTGGGGCCGGGGCAAGGTCGGGCGGTTCGAGGCCAACCAGTGGAAGCGCCCCGAGATGAGCGATATCCGGGACTTGCTGCGCCTTTACGGGGTAGCAGCGGCGGAGCAAGAGGAACTGGAAGAGCTCGCGATGCGGGCCAGGGCCCGGCCCTGGTGGCGGGACTACCCGGACATCTTCGAGAACGAGTTCCCCGGCTTCGAGAACGACGCAGTCCGCATCCGGGTCTTCATGCCGCTGGTGCTGCCGGGACTGCTGCAGACACCTGGCTACGTGGAGGCGGTGACCCGGGCCGGCGCCCGGCCGCCGGCCTGGCGCCGGCGCGGGCTCGAGGCCAGGCTCCGGCGGCAGGAAAAGCTGGACCGCACCGACGGCACTGCGCCCAGGCTCATCGCGGTGATCACCGAGGCATCGCTGATGTACCGGTGGGGAACCAAGATCGACCGGCGGGATCAGCTCGCGCATCTCATCGAGCTCAGCGGCCGTCCCAACGTGGAGCTGCGCATACAGCGCTTCGCGGATGGCCCGCCGACCGGCATGCATTCGATGGTCAACATCTTTGACCTGCCCGATGGCGAGCCGAGCGTCGTCTACCTGGAAACTGACTATGCAATCGAGGAGGTGAGCAGTCCGGAGTCGGTAGGCAACTACATGCAGTCCTTCAGCCGTGCCCGTGATGCCGCGCTGGAAACGGCGGACACCACGGCGTACCTCATCCAACTCCTCGAGCAAATGGAGTTATCCAATGACTGACCTGTCTCGAGCGATCTGGCGCAAAGCCAGCCTCAGCTCACAAAACGGCGGCTGCGTCGAGATAGCCGCAAATCTCCCCGGCGTCATTGCGGTCAGGGACTCTAAGCGCCCCGAGGGCGGGGCGCACATCGTGTCGCCCGCGGTGTTCGCCGAGTTCCTGGCGGACGCTCAGCGCGGCCGCTACGACATCTAGGGCGTCCAATCCGCTAGGGCATCCACGGCCAGGCGCTTGAGGATCCCCCTGAGCTGCCACCCAGGGGGATCCCGCCTAGCTGCGCCTGTCTCGAGGCATCGGCGGATGCCCTCGACCCTCGGGCTCCCCCGCCGTGTCTCACTGTACAGGCGCCATTCTCGCTGGCAGCGACGCGCGCGCCGGCAAATGGCGGCTGCCTGACAGGGCTGTGGCGCAGGACTGCGCTGCGTGTTTGCCTACGTCCATTTGAGTTGAGGTTATTGCGAAGACGCGCAAATGACTCATAAAGTGTGCTTCACAGATGCCAAACTCGGGAGGGCGGACGAGGGATGTTACCGTCGCCTGCCGATAGCGGGCCAGATCGCCACGGCGCGTCCGGTCAGCGAGGGGGCGAGGGAGGTGTCCTTGCAGCGCCGGTTGCCGAGGCCGTGATGGCTACTGACCCCGGAGTTCGCCGGTTGTCCCAGGCCAGTATCCGGGCGGGCGGCTGCTTCTGCCGGCCGCTTCCGCTGGACCGGACGTGTGCCAGCACCGCCCGGCGGTTCTTCCGCGAGGCGGTCGCCGGCCTGAATCTGCCCGCTGACCTCGTCCACGACGGCGTCACTATGGCCAGTGAGCTCGCGGCCAATACGCTGCACGCGCAAGGCAACGTCGAGTTCAGCGGCAGCCGTCAGCGGCCGGTCAGCGGGATGCCCGAGTTCTGGCTGTACCTGCGCGGCCGCGGGGCCGGCTGCGAGCTGGTGTGCAAGGTATTCGACTCGGGCCCCTGCTGGAATAACGATCATCCGGCGCGGCCCGATAAGGCCGCGCCGGACTCGGTCAGCGGCCGTGGCCTGCAGGTGGTCGCCGAACTGTCGGGCGGCCGCTGGGGCAAGCACCTCACCCGCGGTCGCCTGGGCAGCTGGAAAGTGCCGGGAAAGGCCGTCTGGTTCGCGCTGCGGGTGCCTGCGGGCGCGGTTCGGTCCGGACGATCCGAATTGGTCTGCGACGATGCTGTGGACGA
>DATJZH010000399.1:0-2942 GCA_035499215.1 Streptosporangiaceae bacterium
TGTCGTCCGCCAGGAGCATGGGACCGGCGTTTCGCCAGTGGCATGGGACCGGGCCGGGGGCCCGGTTCGGCGGTTGGCTGTAGCTGATGATTACGGCTGGGTTTGGCGGCGGTCAAGCGGTGGCCTGGTTCGCCAGTGGCATGGGACCACCCCCCGGGTGCCCCGCGTTGAGGCCTGTGGCTGGTCTTCTCGGTCGGGCACCTTTGTGCTGCCGCGGGTTCTCCGGGGCCGCAAGGGTGTGCCCGCAGGGCCGAGCGGAGCGAGCCCTTGTGGTCCCGGGGGTTCTGGGGCAGGCTGTGCTGCCCGGCCGGGAAGATGAGCCGCCTCCGTGGGGGGAGCTGGTGGCGCTGATCTTTGAGGGAGGGCCGGGGGTGCGGGGGCAGTGCCCCCGCGGTGGGCCGTTGGCGGGGGTTCATGGCTGCCGGCCGGGCCGGGGGACGGCAGGCTTTTGCCGGTGCCGGTAGGACTCGCCGTCGATGACCAGCTCGTAGGCGGCGGACTGGAGCCGGTCGATGGCTGATTGGGCCAGCAGCGGGTCGGCCATCAGGGCCAGCCATTCGGCCGGTTCGCGGTTGGAGGTGACCACGGTGGCTGCGGTGCGGTGGCGTTCGACGATGATCTCGTAGATGTCGGCGGTGTCGGTGGCGTCCATGGGCTGCAGGCAGAAGTCATCCAGGATGAGCAGGTCCACCCGCAGCAGCTTGCGGATCTGCTCGTGGTGGCTGTTGTCGAGCCGGGCGGCCTTGAGCCTTTTGAGGAGCTGGCCAGCCCGTTCGAAGTGCACGGAATGCCGGGCGCGGATGGCGGCGTGGCCGAGCGCGGTGGCCAGGAATGTTTTGCCGACGCCGACCGGGCCCATGATGATCGCGTTGGTGGCGTCGGCGGCGAACCGCAGCGAGAACAGCTCGTCCAGGACGGCCCGGTCGTAGGTGATCTTCGCGGTGGCGTCGAAGCGGTCCAGCCGCATGGCCGCGTCCAGCCCGGCGGCGCGGGCGCGGCGCTCGGCGGAGGTGGCGTCGCGGCGGGTGACCTCGTCGGAGAGGATCAGCTCAAGGAACTCGGCGTGGGACAGGCTGTTGGCGCGGGCCAGGGCCAGCCGCTCGGGCAGGGTGGGCAGCAGCTGGCCGAGCTTGAGGCGGCGCAGCAGCGACCGCAGCTCGCCGGTGATGGCCGGCGCGGGCGGGCTCATCGCGGGCCTGCCCGGCCTGGGCCGGCGGGCGGCGCGGCGAGGGCGAAGTGGGAGGCACCGCGGGCGAACCGGGGCGCGGGCATGCCGGGCAGCGGCTCGGTGCGGGGCAGGTGGGCGGCCTCGGTGCCGCGCTCCAGCATCCGCCCGATCAGCGGGACGCTGATGGCTTCGGCTTCCAGCGCCCGGGCGCAGGCCGCCTCCACCCGGGCCGGCCCCCATTTGCGGGCCAGCCCGAGCAGTGCGTAGACCTGCCGCATCCTGGTCCACGGCAGCGGGTGGTCCAGCAGCGCCGCGGCGTAGGCGCCGACCGCCGGCCCGGCCTCATCGGCCAGGCGCTGCAGGTGGCCGATGTCGCGCATCGCGTAGGCGGTCTTGTGTTCGGGCAGGTCGGCCGGATCAGTGACGCGGTGGCCGGGCTGCTGGCGGGGGTGGGTCTTGACCAGCTCGCCGCGATGATAGACGCGCACCAGCTTGGAGTCGGCGCGCACGTCCACGTGCTTGCCGATCAGGTTCCCCGGCACCGAATACAGCGCCCTGGCGACCTCGATGTGATGGTCGCGGTGCACCTTCGGGCTGGCATAGACCGGCAGGTCATAGCCGAACACCGGTGCGGGGGCCAGCCGCGGCGCCTCCTCGGCCGCGAACAGCTCCGCCGGGCGGCACCGGGTGGTGCGGTGGATCCGCTGCCCGGCCCCCTGCAGGCACCAGGCCCCGGCACGGCGCTGCGCGCCGGCCAGGCCGGCGAACCGCTCACCAGCGAAGAACCGGGACCGCACATACGGCACCGCCCGCTCCACCCTGGGCTTATCAGCAGGCCGCCGGACCCGCGCCGGGTCCACCACAAACCCCCGGTCCTGCGCGTACTCAGCGAAGCCCCGGTTCAGCCGCGGCTCCAGCGCGTTCGCCTGGTCCACGATCGCGGCCATATTGTCCGGAATGATCACCTCGAAGACCCCGCCGAAAAACGCCCAGGCGGCCTCGCACCCGGCGATCACCGCCGCCAGGTCCTGGCGGAAACTCAGCCACACGAACATGTGCCGCGAATACACCGCGGTGAAGATCAGCGCGTGCACCACCCGGCGGCGCCCCGCCTGCACGTCATCCAGCAGGCCCATCTTCCCGAAGTCGACCTGGCACTCGGCGCCCGGCTCGCAGTCAGCCACCCGCACCGTCGGCTTGCGGCCACGGCCATGGCCCAGCACCTCCAGCGCGTAGCGGTGCAGCGTCCGCTCCGGCACCACCACGCCCTCCCGGGCCAGCAGCTCCCCGGCCTTCACCACCGTCAGGCCCGCATCCAGCAACTCCCTGAAGTGCGCGTGATGCGCCGCCAGCAGCGCCCAGCCCTGCCCATGCCCATCACCGCGGTGCGGGCGGACCCGCTCGGCCACCGCGCCCAGCAGCTCATCACCCAGCTGCCCCTCACCCCCGGCCCGGTCCAGGCCACACGCCTGCGCCGCCGCCACATACCGCCGGACCGTCTTCCGGTCCACCCGCGCCAGCCGCGCCACCGAGCGGAACCCCTCACCCCGCAGCCACAGCCGCAGCACTTCCCTGACCTCGTGCACCCCGACCTCCCGGAACGACACCGCTGCCCCCCAGATCCGCTGAACGGTCTGGCAGCGAGTGTGAACCGGGCAGCGGCAGCCACCTCCGCTGCCCCAGATCCCCGGTGGTCCCATAACTGGCGGACAGGTGGTCCCATGCTGCTGGCGAAACTCAGCTCAGCCTGGCCCCATGCTCCTGGCGGGCGACA
>DATJZH010000400.1:0-4598 GCA_035499215.1 Streptosporangiaceae bacterium
GCGGGTGGCGACGGCGGTGAGGCAATCATGAGGAACGCGCACCGGGTCGCTGACGTCCGCGTGGCCGAGCACGCCCTGATGTCAGCCCTGCCTGCGGGCACCCTGATGCAGCGCGCTGCTTTCGCCCTGGCCACGGCCTGCGGCGGCCTGCTGCCCGGGGTGTACGGATCCCGGCTGGTCGTGCTGGCCGGCAGCGGCGACAACGGGGGAGACGCGCTGCATGCGGGGGCGGTCCTGGCCAGGCGCGGCGCGGCCGTCACGGTCATCGCCGCTGGCGCGCGCGTGCACGCCGGCGGGCTGACGGCCTTGCTGCGGGCCGGCGGCCGGGTGATCGCAGCGGCCGGCTCAGCGGCCCGGACCGCTACGGACTCAAATGCGGCCAGCCCGGACGCGAACGGCTCCGCCGACACCGCGATCAGCTCCGCAGCACGAGATGCGATCGGCGCGGCCGACCTGATCATCGACGGGCTCCTCGGCATCGGCGGCCACGGCGGCCTGCGGGAACCAGCCGCGGCGCTGGCGGCGCTGGCTGAGCGCTCGGCCGCTCTTGTCGTGGCTGCTGACCTGCCCAGCGGGATCGACGCCGATACCGGTGAGGTGGCGGGCGCAGCGGTCCGGGCTGACGTGACGATCACCTTCGGGACCTGGAAGCCCGGCTTGCTTGTCGATCCCGGCGCTTCGCACGCCGGGGTAACCGAGCTGATCGACATCGGCCTGGGTCCCTTCCTGACCCGTCCGGATGTCATGGCGCCGCAGGCCGCAGACGTTGCCGGCTGGCTGCCGCGGCCCACCGCCGAGTCCGACAAGTACCGCCGCGGCGTGCTTGGCGTGCTGGCCGGAAGCGAGCAGTTCACCGGCGCCGCGGTGCTGTCCGTCGGCGGGGCGGTCCGGGGCGGGGCCGGAATGGTCCGGCTGGTGTCAGCGGCCCCGGCCGCCGCCGTCGTCCGGCAGTACTGGCCCGAGGCCGTGATTACCCTCGTCGGCGCGGGCGAGCTGGCCGGGCGCAGTGCCAGCGAGGTGATCGAGGCGGCCGGGCGGGTACAGGCGTGGGCGGCCGGGCCCGGCCTGGGCACCGACGAGGGCGCCGCGGACCTGCTCGCGGCGGTGCTCAGCACCGACGCGCCGGTGCTCGTCGACGCCGACGGGATTTCCATCCTCGCCGCTCGCCGGTACCTGCTGAAGCGCGACGCACCGACCCTGCTCACGCCGCACGCCGGTGAGCTGGCGCGGCTGCTGGGCGCGCAGCGGGCCGACATCGAGGCGAGGCGGCTGGAGTTTGTCCGCCGGGCGGCCGCCGAGCTGGGCGCCACCGTGCTGCTCAAGGGGTCCACCACGGTGATCGCCGCACCGTCGGACCGCGAGCCGGTGCTGGCGAATCCGACCGGGACGCCGTGGCTGGCGACCGCGGGATCCGGAGATGTGCTCTCCGGCCTGGCCGGCTCGCTGCTCGCGCAGGGACTGGACCCGCTGCGGGCGGCCGCCGCGGCAGCGTACCTGCACGGTGTCGCCGCGCGGCTGGCAGCCGAGGGCGCCCCGATCGGCGCCGCCGACCTGATCCGGTCGCTGTCGCCGGCGCTGCGCACCGTGGCCGGCCGGGACTGAGGCGGGCCCGGGACCGAGGGCGGGCGGCGCGCCTGGCCGTGCTCCGCCGGTCCGGCCCGGGCCGGATGTGCCCGGATGTGCCCGAGCGCGCGCTGGGGCAGGCGGACTGGCAAACTTGGACGACATGGACGGACACCCGCAGGCGCTCATTGACCTGGCCGCGGTGCAGGCCAATGCGCAGGCCCTGGTGCGGCACGTGCGCGGCCCGCAGGTGATGGCGGTGGTCAAGTCCGACGGCTACGGCCACGGGATGATCGAGGTGGCGGTCGCGGCGCTTGCTGGCGGGGCGCACTGGCTCGGCGTCAACCACGTCGGCGAGGCACTGGAGCTGCGGGCAGCCGGATGCACGGTGCCCGTGCTGTGCCTGCTCGGGGCTCCCGGCGCCGCACACGAGGACGCGATCCGCAGCGATGTCGACCTGACGGCGGGCTCCGTCCCGCTGCTGCGGGAGATCGCCGCGGCGGCCCAGCGCGCCGGGATGCCGGCGCGGCTGCACCTGAAGGCCGACACGGGGATGAGCAGGGGCGGCGCGACAGCTGCGCAGTGGCCAGCGCTGGTGCGCGCCGCGCTGGGCGCTGAGGCTGCCGGGCACGCTCGCATCGTCGGCATCTGGTCCCATCTTGCCTGCGCCGACATGCCGGGGCACCCGTCGATCGGTGCCCAGCTGTCGGCGTTCGCCGCCGCCATCGAGCAGGCCGAGCGGGCCGGGGCCCGTCCGCAGCTGCGGCACCTGGCCAATACCGCGGCCACGCTGACGCTGCCGCAGACCTGGTTCGACCTGGTCCGGCCGGGCGGCGGGATCGTCGGGCTGTCCACCCTGCCCGGCGGGGCGCCGTCCTGGCTGCGCCCCGCCATGACCGTGCAGGCCAGGCTTGTGCAGGTCAAGCGAGTCCCGGCAGGCACCGGCGTGTCCTACGGGCTCCGCTACGTCACCAGCCGGGAGGCCACCCTCGGCCTTATCCCGCTCGGCTACAACGAGGGCATCCCGCGCGCGGCCGCCGGCACCGCCGAGGTGCTCATCCGCGGGCGCCGGTGGACCATCTCGGGTACGGTCTGCATGAATCAGGTCATCGTCGACCTGGCCGACGAGCCCGCCGAGCCGGATGACCTCGCGGTGCTCTTCGGCCCCGGCGACGCGGGCGAGCCGACAGCGCAGGAGTGGGCGGACGCGCTGGGCACGCTGTCGTATGACATCGTGACGAGGTTCGGCGGCCGGGTGCCCAGAAGCTACCCTGGAGTAACGCCCGGGGGAGATGCACTGCTCGCAGGCGCCGGGCCGGGCGCGGCGCCGATGCCCGGCGGGTAGGCCGACGGCGCGCGGGCCGCCGGCAGCCGCCGTGACGGCGGGCCACGCGAGGTGCGCAGCGCCCGGCGGGCGGAAGAGGACGGCTGGCGGCACGGAGGACGGCGCGCCTGGCCGCAAAGAGGAGGGCTGATGGCGGCGTGGCGGCGGCTGACCGGCGCGGCGGGTATCGTCGTGGGTGCTGCGGCGGCTGGTACTGGCGCGCTGCTGGCTGCTCAGCGGATTGCTGTCGGGCGGATCAGGCAGCGCGCGGAGCCCGCGGCGGGCGAGCCCCTCGGCCAGCTGCGCGGCAGGCCGGTTACGGTGCTCGCCGACGACGGGGTGCCGCTGCATACCGAGATCAGCGGGCCGGACGACGCGCCTGTCACCGTCATTTTCAGTCACGGCTACACCCTCAACCAGGACGTCTGGCACTACCAGCGCGCGCAGCTCGCTGACTCAGCCCGGCTGGTGTTCTGGGATCAGCGCGGCCACGGCCGATCCGGCCGGTCCGACCCCGCGCATGTCAGCATCGGCCAGCTCGGCGCGGACCTGCATGCCGTGCTGGCGGTAACGGCGCCGGGCCCTGGCCCCGTCGTGCTCGCCGGCCACTCCATGGGCGGCATGACGATCATGGCGATGGCGCGCCAGCATCCTGGCCTGTTCGGCACCAAGATCGCGGGTGTCGCGCTGATCTCGACCGCGGCCTCGGGCGTTGACCCGGCGGCGTGGCTGCCGGCGCCGGTGCGGCCGATTGTCCGGATAGCGGCGCCCTCGCTGCTGCGCGAGGCGGCCGGGGGCCACGGCAGGGCGCTGGTCCAGCTGACCCGCGAGCTCGGCGGCGACGTGGCCTTCCTCGCGACGAGGCAGATGGCCTTCGGCGACCCGCAGATCAGCCCGGCGGTCGTCGACTATCTCGAGCGCATCATCCGCGCGACCCCGTTCGACGTGGTGGCGCAGTTCTACCTGGCACTGCTGGACCACGACGAGTGCGCCGCGCTGGGCCTCCTTGGCCGGGTGCCGGTCATGGTGCTGGTCGGCGAGGCAGACCGGATGATCTCATCCCAGCTCAGCACCAGCCTGGCGGCGGCTATCCCCGGCGCCGAGCTGATCCGCGTGCCGGGCGCCGGCCATGCTGTCATCCTCGAACGTCCTGACATCGTCAACAAGACGATCTGCAGCCTGATCGTCAGGGCTTCGGCCGCCGGGGACGCCCACGGGCGGTCGGCATAGCCATGGCCGGGCCGGAAGCGAGTGCCGCCGGCCGCCGGTCAAGTCCGGCGCCCGCCCTGCGCGCGCAGATCGTGGTGCCGACCGCGGCAAGGATGCGGGCTCTCGGGGCGCGCCTGGCGCCGCTGCTGCGCCGTGGCGACCTTGTGCTGCTGTCCGGGCCGCTCGGTGCGGGAAAGACCACGCTGGTACAGGGAATTGGCGCGGCCATGCACGTACGCGGCCCGGTTACCTCGCCGACTTTCGTCATCGCCCGGGTCCATCCGGCGCTTGCGGGCGGGCCGGACCTGGTGCACGCTGACGCTTACCGGCTCGGCAGCCGGGCCGAGGTGGACGACCTGGACCTGGACTCCAGCGCCGGCGACTCGGTCACCGTCGTCGAGTGGGGCGAGGGCCTGGTCGAGGAACTCGCGCCGAGCTACCTCCACGTCACCATCTCCGTCGGCCGGCCGGGCGCGCGTGACGGCCACGGCAGCCCGGCCCG
>DATJZH010000401.1:0-16376 GCA_035499215.1 Streptosporangiaceae bacterium
GAGCGGTTATTTCGACCGGTCGCTCGCCGTCTACGGACAGGCTGGCCTGCCATGCCCGCGGTGCGCCGCGCCGGTCCGCCAGGAGAAGTTCATGAACCGGTCGGCATTCAGCTGTCCGCACTGCCAGCCGCGGCCGCGATCGCCGCGGTGGTGACGAGCGGGCCCCGGCGAAGGCCTATACGGGCACGGCACGGGCCATCGCGGGTAATGGCACCGCGGGCAGCGGAACCGCGGGCAGCGGCAGGGGCCGTCGGGCAACGAAGTTTCTGCCGGGCACAGTGGTGGAACCGTAAGCGATGAAGGACGTCTCCGAGGTGGCCGGCGTGAAACGTGAAAGATGAGATCAGGCCGGGCGGTCAGGACCCAGTTGCCGATCGGCCGGCTGAGCTCCGGGTCCGGCTGACCGCGTGGATCGCCGGCCGGGTCCAGGGAGTCGGGTTCCGCTGGTGGGTGCGCAGCAGGGCGCTGGAGCTCGGGCTTACCGGGACGGCCGACAATCTGGAGGACGGCCGGGTGAAGGTGGTCGCCGAGGGCACCGAAGACTGCTGTCACGCGCTTCTCGCGCTGCTGCGGGGGCCCGGCGCGCCGGGCCGGGTCACCCGGGTGACGCAGCGCTGGGACGCGCCGCGGGGTGATATGACCGGCTTCGTGGAGCGCTGACCGCCCAGGCAAGCTGCGGAGGCTGCTGCTGGCATGCTGGCCGGGAGTGCGTACAGCGGTCATCGGGGCAGGGCATGTCACCTGCGATGTTGTCAACTTGACCGGATAGGCATCGCAGTGGGACCATGGATTCGTTACCGTTACCTGCGCGCGATGCTGCGAGTCTTCGCGTTTCGCGTGCGTTGCCCACCTGGTCACTCAGTGTGGAGGACCTCACACAATGGCGAAGGCTATTTACGGCCACATTGGCGGGCCGGATCCCCGCATGGTCTCAGAGCTGCGCCGCCTTCAGCAACGAGTACGTGACCTGGAAGCCGAGCTAGCTCGGCTTCAGGAGGAGAACGACGTGCTCACTGCTGGAGTTGGTCATGACCTGCTGATCTCAGTCCGCGAGCCAGCGCTCACCTGAGCGACTGATAGGCGAAGACGAACGGAGGAGGGACGCCTGCCGTGCTGGCGTCCCTCTCAGTCTGTTTCGCCGGCCCGTCCGTCCCGTCGTCCGCCGCATCGACGAGTCGGGTGCCGGCGGACGGACGAAAGCTCCCGGGGGTGTCGCGCGCCCGGCGGGAGCGGTGGCAGCCCGCCCCGATTCCCTCGCCCGGCTGCCTTGAGTCAGCGGCGCTCGCAACTGCTGTGTGATCGCTGCACATGGGTCGTTACTGCCTCAGCCCGCCCACCCGGGTGCGCGGGCCTGGGCACTCAGCCTGGCAGGCCGAGCCAGTACATTCCTGGCATGTCGTCGGCCTCACGGAGGCCGTCATCGTCCGCGCCCGCCGCGCCCGCCGCGGCAAAGCCGGCTCCGGCACAGAGCATCGCCTGGCGCGAGATCGTCACCGTGGCGGCAAATCATCACAGTCTGCCGAAACCGGCGCGGCTGCGCGCGCGAATCAGCCGGGCTGACGGCAGTGCGCGGTAGGGTGCGGAAACATCCGGGCAGACCGGTGCCAGGGAAGATCGGCGGCGAGGAGGAGAGCCTGCGGGTGTACCTGAAGACCCTCACCCTGCGCGGGTTCAAGTCGTTCGCGTCCGCCACCTCGCTGCGCTTCGAGCCGGGCATTACCTGCGTCGTTGGCCCGAACGGATCGGGCAAGTCGAACGTCGTGGACGCGTTCACCTGGGTGATGGGCGAGCAGGGTGCCAAAACGCTGCGCGGCGGCAAGATGGAGGACGTCGTCTTCGCCGGCACCGCTGGCCGGCCGGCGCTGGGCCGCGCCGAGGTGACGCTCACGATCGACAACAGCGACGGCCAGCTGCCGATCGACTATGCGGAAGTGACGATCAGCCGGCTGCTGTTCCGCTCGGGCCAGAGTGAGTACGCGATCAACGGCGAGGCCTGCAGGCTGCTTGATGTCCAGGAGCTGCTGTCGGACACCGGCCTTGGCCGCGAGATGCACGTCATCGTCGGGCAGGGCCAGCTTGACGAGGTGCTGACCGCCGGGCCGGACGCTCGCCGGGCGCTGATCGAGGAGGCCGCAGGCGTCCTGAAGCACCGCAGGCGCAAGGAGAAGGCCCTGCGCAAGCTCGAGGCGATGCAGGCCAACCTGACCCGGCTCGTCGACCTGACCGGTGAGCTAGGCCGCCGGCTCAAGCCGCTCGGGCGGCAGGCCCAGATCGCCCGCAAGGCAGCCGTGATCCAGGCCGACCTGCGCGATGCCCGGCTGCGGCTGCTCGCCGACGACTACGTGACGCTCGCGGCCGAGCTGGCGCGCGACGAGGCCGGCGAGGCAGCCGCCGCGGCGCGGCGGGCCGAGCTGGAGGGCGGCCTCGGCCAGGCCCGGCAGCGCGAGGCGGAACTGGAACGAGACGAGCAGCTGGACGCGCCGCGGCTGGCGGCAGCGCAGCAGGCCTTCTTCGCGCTCTCCGGCGTCGCCGAGCGGCTGCGCGGCGCGGCAAGCCTGGCCGATGAGCGGCACCGGCACCTGTCGGCCGCGCCCGAGCAGCAGCGGCCGGGCCGCGATCCCGACGAGCTCGATCGCGAGGCGGCCAGCCTGCGCGAGCAGGAGACGGCGCTGGGCAAGCGGCTCAGTGCCGCGCGCGACCAGCTGGCGGCTGCGGTCGCCGAGCGGGGCAGCGCCGAGACTGCGCAGGCCGAGACCGAGCGCCGGCTCGCCGCCGACGCCAGGGCTGCAGCCCGGCGGGCCGAACAACTGGCCGACCTGCGCAGCCAGGCGGGCGCCGTGCGCAGCCGGACGGCAGCGGCGCGGGAGGAGGCTGGCCGGCTGACCGAGGCGATCGGCCAGGCCCGCGGCCGCGCCGAGCGGGCCCAGCAGGAGTACGCCACCTTGCAGGATCTCGTCGCCGGCCGCGAGAAGGGCCGGACGGATCTGGCCGCCGCGCATGACCGCGCGGCGGCGACCCTGGCCGCGGCATCGGCCACCCTGGCCCGGCTGCGGTCGGCCGAGCATCATGCCAGTGACGAGCGGGCTGCGCTGCGTGCCCGCACCGAGGCGCTCGAGGAGGCGGTCAGGCACGGCGCCGATGCCTCCGGTGTGCTGCTGGAAGATCCGGCGGCTTTCGCCGGCGTGGTCGGTCCGCTGGCCGCGCTGCTGACGGTCGAGGACGGGGCGCAGGAGGCGATCGCTGCCGCGCTCGGCGCGGCGGCGGGCGCGGTTGCCGTCGCCGGAGTCGATTCCGCGGTCACGATCTTGCAGACGCTGAAGGACCGCGGCTCCGGCCGGGTCGATCTGGTCATCGCCGCCGACGGCCGGCCGGCCGCGCCCGGTCCCTGGCCGGCCGACGTGACCGGCAATGCGGACAGCGAGCTCCCGCCGGCCGTTATGCGTGCCCTTGATCTTGTCAAGGCACCCGGCGACCTGGATCTGGCCGTCGGGCAGCTGCTCACCGGGGTGGTGGTCGCGCCCGATCTGCGCACCGGCCGCGAGCTGCTGCGCCGCGATGCGCGGCTGCGCGTGGTCACCCGCGACGGCGATCTGATCGGGACGCACTGGGCCTGCGGCGGCGGGGCCGGCGGCCAGAGCGTGCTCGCCCTGCGGTCGGCCGCAAAGCAGGCGGCCGAGGGGCTTGCCGAGGCGGATCGCCGGTACCAGCGGGCTGAGCGGGATCTTGCCGAGGCGGCCGAGGAGGAGGAGCAGGCGCGGCAGGCGCTGGCGCAGGCGCTGGCGCTGCTCCAGCAGGCGGATGCGGCGGCGGCGGAGGCCTCCGGGAAGCTCGGGGCGCTGGCTGGCGCGGTGCGTGGGGCCCAGGACGAGGCAGGACGGCTGGCGGCAGCGATCGACAAGGCCGAGCTCTCGGCGCAGCAAGGCCTGGCCCGGCTGGCCCAGCTGCAGGAGAAGCTGGCGGCCCAGGAGGCCGCGCTCGGCGGACAGCCCGGGGATGCGCCAGGCGGCAGGGCACAGGCGGACCGGCCTGGCGGGCCCCGGGCGGATGCTCAGCCCGGCGGCCAGCTCCAGGGAGAGGCCGACAAGAAAAGGCTGGCCGAGGAGGCGGCGGCGGCGCGCACCGCCGAGATGGAGGCGCGGCTCGAGGTCAGAACCGTGGAGGAGCGGCTGCGGGCCATCACCGGCCGGGCCGACGCGCTGGCCGCCGCGGCGACAGCCGAGCGCCAGGCCATCCAGCGGGCCCTGGTCCGCCGGAAGCGGCGCGCCGCCGATGCGGCCGTGGCAGCTGCCGTGGCGCGGGGCGCCCGAGTCGCGCTGACCGCCACCGAGCGCTCCAGCGGCATCGCCGACGCTGAGCGACAGTCGGCCGAGCAGGACAGCCGGGCACGCGACAGCGAGCTCAGGGCCGTCCGTGCCAGGATCCGGGCGCTGGCCGACGAGCTCGACAAGGTGGTCGACGGCGCGCACGGCGCGCGGATCGCGCTGGAGGGCAACCGGCTGCGCCTGGACCAGATAGCCGGCCGCGCGTCCGAGGAGTTCGCCGTCGACAGGGCAGAACTGGCAGCTGAGTACGGACCCGCCGTGCCCGTCCCGGCCGCCGAGGCCGGACAGTGCCCGTCGGCCTACGACCGGCAGGCGACCGAGCGCCGGGCGCAGCAGGCGCAGCGGCTGCTTGACCAGCTCGGCAAGGTCAATCCGCTGGCCCTGGAGGAGTTCGCGGCCCTGGAGGAACGGCATGCCTTCCTGGTTACCCAGCTCGAGGACCTGAAGAAAACCCGGCGGGACCTGCTGACGGTGATCAAAGAGGTCGACGACCGAGTGCAGCAGGTGTTCAGTTCGGCCTACGAGGACACCGCGCGCGAGTTCGAGCGGATCTTCGGGCAGCTGTTCCCCGGCGGCGACGGCAGGCTGCTGCTCACCGAGCCCGACGACCTGCTGGCCACCGGCATCGACTTCGAGGCCCGGCCCCCTGGCAAGAAGGTCAAGCGGCTGTCCCTGCTGTCCGGCGGCGAGCGGGCCCTTACCGCGATCGCCTTCCTCCTGGCGATCTTCAAGGCCCGGCCGTCCCCGTTCTACGTGCTCGACGAGGTGGAGGCCGCGCTGGACGACGTCAACCTGCAGCGGCTGCTGGGAATTTTCGCCGAGCTGCGGGAGACCTCCCAGCTGGTCGTCGTGACGCACCAGAAGCGCACGATGGAGGTCGCGGACTCGCTGTACGGCGTGACAATGCGCGGGGACGGCGTCTCCGCGGTGGTAAGCCAGCGGCTGCGGGAGAGCGCCTGACCCGGCCCTGAGGCCGCCGCCGGGCCCGGGGCCGCGGCCCGGACCTCAGCAATCCTTGCCGGACTTGCGCCAGCCGGGCGCGAGCGTGCGCTGCGGCCGTGGCCCACGGCCCCTCCGTCGCAGCTGGGCGGCCCGGGTGGTCACCGCCGTCTGCCAGACTGGTGCCCGTTATGGAACATGTGCTTATCATCGCCGCCGTGATAGTCGCCGTCGGCGGTGGCGGCGCCGCGGTGCTTGCCTCGCCCCTCGTCCGCTCTCGGCGGCGGCCCAAGCCATCAGGCGGCGAGCCCGGTGCCGGCCAGGATGGGGCCGGCCTAGCTGGCGACGAACATCCGGGCGGCACGGCCACGCTGGAGCTGCCCGCCGCGCCCGGCACCACGGACACTGGCGCCCCGCACGCTGGCGCCGCGCCGCCGCGCGGCCTTCCGGTCCTGCCGCCTGTCGCGCCGCCCGCTGAGGCCGAAAGGCCGCCGCCATCGGCTGGCCGGATGGTCCGGCTGCGGAGCAGGCTGGCCAGGTCGCAGTCGGCGTTCGGGTCGGCGCTGCTCAGCCTGCTGTCCTCAGACCGGCTGGACGAGCAGACCTGGGAGGAGATCGAGGACACCCTGATCACGGCAGACATGGGCGTCGGCGCGGCCCAGCAGCTTGTCGGGCAGCTGCGGACCGAGGTCAAGGTAGTCGGCGCCCGCGACCCCGCCCAGGTCAGGAAGCTGCTGCGGGCCGACCTGATCGCGCAGATCAACCCCGCCATGGACCGGACGCTGCACACCAAGCCGCACGGCGACCGGCCCGCAGTTGTGCTCGTGGTCGGCGTCAACGGCACAGGCAAGACCACGGCCTGCGGAAAGCTCGCCCGTGCGCTGATCGGCGACGGGCAGACCGTGCTGCTCGGCGCGGCTGACACCTTCCGGGCCGCCGCCGCCGACCAGCTGCAGACCTGGGCGCAGCGGGTCGGCGCGGAAGTAGTGCGCTCCGACAGCGAGGGAGCCGACCCCGCCAGCGTCGCCTTCGACGCGGTCAACAGGGGAATCGAGAGCGGGGTCGACACCGTGATCGTCGACACCGCGGGGCGGCTGCACACCAAGACAGGGCTGATGGACGAGCTCGGCAAGATCAAGCGGGTGATTTCCAAGCACGCTACCGTGGACGAGGTGCTGCTGGTCCTGGACGCCACCACCGGCCAGAACGGGCTGCGGCAGGCGAGGGTGTTCGCCGAGGTAGTCGACGTAACCGGGATCATCTTGACCAAGCTGGACGGCACGGCAAAGGGCGGGATCGTGATCGGGGTGCAGCGCGAGCTCGGCGTGCCGGTGAAGCTGGTCGGCCTTGGCGAGGGCCCGGACGACCTCGCGCCATTCGAGCCGGAAGCCTTTGTCGATGCGATCCTGGGCAGCTGACCCGATAGCCTGAAGGCGTGTTCGAGACTCTCTCCGACCGGCTGACCCAGGTCTTTACCACGCTGCGCGGGCGCGGGCGGCTGTCCCAGGCTGACATCGACGCGACCGCCCGCGAGATCAGGATCGCGCTGCTTGAGGCCGACGTCGCGCTGCCCGTGGTCCGGCAGTTCATCGCCAGGGTGCGGGAACGGGCGTCCGGCGCCGAGGTGTCCGAGGCGCTGAACCCGGCCCAGCAGGTTATCAAGATCGTCAACGAGGAGCTCATCGAGATCCTGGGCGGTGAGGCCAGGCGGCTGCGTTTCGCGAAAGTGCCGCCGACCGTGATCATGCTGGCCGGCCTGCAGGGCTCCGGGAAGACGACGCTCGCCGCAAAGCTCGCGCTGTGGCTGCGCGCGCAGGGAAACACCCCGATGCTGGTGGCCGCCGACTTGCAGCGGCCCAACGCCGTCCAGCAGCTGCAGGTGCTCGGCGAGCGGGCCGGAGTGCCGGTTTTCGCCCCCTATCCCGGCAACGGCGTCGGCGACCCGGTGCAGGTGGCACGCGAGTCGGTGGCGGAGGCAAGGCACCGGCTCTACAACATCGTCATCGTCGACACCGCCGGCCGGCTGGGAATTGACGAGGAGCTGATGCGGCAGGCGGCCGACATCAGGGACGCCGTTGACCCCGACGAGATCCTGTTCGTTGTCGACGCCATGATCGGCCAGGACGCGGTGCAGACTGCCCAGGCTTTCCTGGACGGGGTCGGCTACGACGGCGTGGTCCTGACCAAGCTGGACGGCGACGCCCGAGGCGGCGCGGCGCTGTCGATCGCGCAGCTCACCGGGCGGCCGGTGATGTTCGCCTCGGCGGGAGAGAAGCTCGGGGACTTCGATATCTTCCACCCCGACCGGATGGCCTCGCGCATCCTGGACCTGGGCGACATCCTGACGCTGATCGAGCAGGCGGAGCGGACGTTCGACCAGGACCAGGCCGCCGCGATGGCCGGGAAGCTGGCCTCAGGCGACGGCTTCACGCTGGAGGACTTCGTCGAGCAGCTGGCCATGGTCAGAAAGCTCGGGCCGATCGGCAACCTGCTGGGGATGCTGCCGGGTGCGGCGCAGAACCGCGAGCTGCTCAGTCAGGTCAGTGACAAGGACCTGGACCGGGCAGCGGCCATTGTCAACTCGATGACCGTGCAGGAGCGGCAGAACCCGAAGATCATTAACGGGTCGCGGCGTGCCCGGATAGCCGCGGGCTCGGGCGTGACCGTGGGCGAGGTCAATAACCTCATCGTCCGGTTCCAAGAGGGCCAGAAGATGATGCGCCAGATGATGGGCGGCATTCCCGGCATGGGCGGCATGCGGCGCGGTGGGCAGAAGGCCAAGGCGAAGGGCAAGAAGAAGGGCAAGGGCGGCGGCCGCCCGGCGAACGCGCCCGGCCGCCGCAGTCCTGGCGGCCCGGCCGGCCTGCCCGCTGGCTTCGGCGAGAGCGGCCAGGACAGTCCGGGCGGCGTGCCCGGCACCGGCGGCTTCGGCGGGCTGGCTGACAGGCTGGGCGGCACAGATGGCTCGCTGCGGCTGCCGCCGGGTCTTGGCCAGGGCTTTCCTGCGCCGTCTCAGCCAAAACTTCCGCCCGGCCTGCGCGGGCCGGTGCCGAACCGGCGCGGCCGGCAGGGCAAGAAAGGCCGCTAGCCCCGCTGGGTCCTGGTCCCGGCCGGTGCCGCCGGGCTGCAGCGGCATCTGACCCGGTGAAAGCGGCTTCCGTCGGGTTGTCGGCCGCGCCGCCGCGGCATCAGCGTCCCGTGTCGCCCTCGCCGGCTGCTGGTCAGCCTCCGGGTGGTAGCCAGTGATTACGCCCGGGCGCGCGCTGTCTGGCACAATGTGGTAGCACTCGGCTGCGCGGGGCCCTCTCTAACCCACCGCAGCCGGATCCATCTGGGCAGCGCGCGCCGGTCCCCACCCGGCAGATGTGACGCCCGCACCGAATCCGCTGGGAGAAGACCACAGCCGTGGCTGTCAAGATCAAGCTGAAGCGCCTGGGCAAGATCCGCGAGCCCTATTACCGCATCATCATCGCCGACGCCCGCACCAAGCGGGACGGCCGCGTGATCGAGGAGATCGGCAAGTACCACCCGAAGGCAGAGCCGTCTTTCATCGAGGTGAACACGGACCGGGCCCAGCACTGGCTCTCGGTGGGCGCGCAGCCGACCGGCCCGGTCAGGAAGATCCTGGAGATAACCGGTGACTGGCAGAAGTTCAAGGGCCTGCCGGGAGCCGAGGGGACGCTGCGCATCGCAGCCGCCAGGGAAGACCGGAAGGAACTCTTCGCCGCTGCCCTGAAGGAAACGCTGGACGGCGGCGATGCCGCACCGAAGGGGAAGCCGAGGGCCAGGGCCGCCGAGCACAAGCCGGACGCGAAATCCGGCCAGGCCCAGCCCGGCCAGCCGAAGGCCGGCCGGGCCGACAAGCCTGCCCGCCAGCCGACGGGCGCAACGGCGGCTGCCGGGGAGGCCGCTCCCGACGCGTCGCTGGCCGGTGCGGCTGCCGCGGACGCGCCTGCTGCCGAGGCAGCCGCCGCAGGGGCTGCCGCCGCGCCCGCCGCGGAGACTGCTGCCGGCTCCGCGCCCGGCGCTGCAGCGAGCGGGGCCACCGACACAACGGCAGAGAACGGACGCTAACGTGCTCGAGGATGCCCTGGAGCACCTGGTCAAGGGGATCGTCGAATACCCGGACGACGTCCGGGTCGACAGTCGCGGGCTGCGCCGGGGACGGGTCCTCGAGGTGCGCGTGCATCCTGAGGACCTGGGCAAGGTCATCGGCCGGGGCGGCCGGACCGCCAAGGCACTGCGGACGGTCATCGGCTCCCTGGCCGGGAACTCCTACGTCCGGGTCGACCTGCTGGACGCCGACGAGATCCGCTAGCAAGGCATGCAGCTGGTCGTCGGCCGGGTTGGACGGCCGCACGGGATCCGCGGCGAGGTGATCGTGGATGTGCGGACCGACGACCCTGAGCTCAGGCTCGCTGCGGGCTCAGTCCTGGCGACGGAGCCCGCAGCGGCTGGTCCGCTGGCGATTGCCGCCGCCCGCTGGCATTCGGGGCGGCTGCTGGTCCGGTTCGACGGCTACACCGACCGGACCGCGGCAACGGAGCTCTCCGGGACCCTGCTGGTGGTCGACTCGGCCGAGCTGCCCGACCTCGACGACCCCGCCGAGTTCCGTGATCACCAGCTCATCGGCCTGCCAGTCATCACGATCGGCGGGGAGCGGGTGGGCGTTGTCACCGACGTGCTGCATGACGGTCAGGATCTGCTCGTCGTGGCGCCCGAGGGCGGCCGGCGCGGAGCGGACATCCTGGTGCCTTTCGTCGCCGCGCTGGTGCCCGAGGTCGACGTCGCGGCCGGGAAGATCGTCATCGACCCGCCGCAGGGACTTCTCGACCTCGCGGACGCCGGACAGGAGCAATAGGGGCGGCAGCGTGCGTATCGACATCATCACTATCTTCCCGGAGTATTTCGCTCCGCTCGAGGTGTCGCTGATCGGCAAGGCGGCGCGGCGCGGCGAGATCGTTTTCGGCGTGCATGACCTGAGATCCTGGGCGCGCGACGTGCACCGGACGGTTGACGACGCGCCGTTCGGCGGCGGCCCCGGAATGGTGATGAAGCCCGATCCGTGGGGCGAGGTGCTGGACGCGGTCGTTCCCTCCAGCGGCCAGGCTCGGCTGGTGGTGCCCGCTCCCGCCGGGGTGCTGTTCACGCAGGCGATGGCGGCAGAGCTTGCCGCGCAGCCGCACCTGGTGTTCGCCTGCGGGCGATACGAGGGCATTGACGCGCGCGTGCTCGATTACGCGCGCACCAGGATGGCCGTCGACGAGGTCAGCATCGGTGACTACGTGCTGGCCGGCGGCGAGCCGGCGGTGCTGGTGATGACCGAAGCGATCTGCAGGCTGCTGCCTGGCGTGCTCGGCAACGCCGAATCAGCGGCCGATGACTCCTTCGGCGGCGGCTACGGAGCAATGGCGGGCCTGGTCGAGGGGCCCGCGTACACCAGGCCGCGGGTGTGGCGGGAGCGGGAGGTGCCGGCGGTCCTGCTGTCCGGGGACCACGCGGCGATCGCCAGGTGGCGGCGCGATGGCGCGCTGCGCGCAACTGCCCGCAACCGGCCTGATCTTGCTGCCAGGCTGATCCCGGGCGGCCCGGACGCTAGTCTCGATGCACGCGATCGCGAGGTACTATCTGAGGTTGGCTTTCCTGTTGGCGGCCAGGATATGGCACACTGAGAGCCGCCCCGGCGCAGTACTGCCCTGCCGGAGCTCCGCCGGGCGCTCAGGCCCGGCTCCGACCAGACCGATGCAACGCGTTCGCAGGCGTGCGCGTGATGACTACCGAGGAAACCGCAGCGATGCACACCGCGATTGCCGAGTTGGAGCAAGCCCAGATTCGATCCGACATACCGGATTTCAGGCCGGGCGACACCCTGAAAGTGCATGTGCGGGTCAAGGAAGGCAGCCGCTCCAGGATCCAGGTATTCCAGGGCGTTGTCATCCGCCGCCAGGGCGGCGGGGCACGAGAGACCTTCACCGTGCGCAAGATCAGCTACGGCGTGGGCGTCGAGCGGACTTTCCCCCTGCACACCCCTGCCATCGACAAGATAGAGGTAGTAACTCGCGGCCGGGTCCGGCGAGCCAAGCTGTACTACCTGCGCTCGCTGCGCGGAAAAGCCGCCCGGATCAGGGAGCGACGCGATCTGCCGTCTCGCTAGGATCGGCCGGCTGGCCGGCCGGTGCACCGCGCTGCGGTGGCATGCCGGACGTCGCGCGCCAATCCCGGCGGCCCGATGGCACGATGTCGGCTGACGGCCGACGCTGACATCGAGTTCGATGATGAGCGATGACCAGAGCGTTCCCGGCCGGGCCAGGACAGGAGCCGCCAGCGCCGGCGGACCGGCCAGGGCCGGCGGACCTGCCATGGCCGGCGGGCCGGGGACCGCCGGGGAAGGCGGCGCGCCCCCCGTGCCGCGGGCCAGGCGCCGCTCGCTCCGCCGCGAGGTACCAGTGCTGGTCCTGGTTGCGCTGGTGATCGCGCTGCTTGTCAAGACGTTCGTGGTGCAGGCGTTCTACATTCCGTCGTCGTCGATGGAGAACACGCTCCTGACGGGCGACAAGGTTCTGGTGAACAAGCTCGTTTATCACTTTCGCAAGATCGAGCCGGGTGACATCGTGGTATTCAACGGCGCAGGCTCATGGAATACCACGCTGGCGTCGGCGAGAGCGAGCTCAGATCCGCTGATACGACTGTATGACATGGCACTGAAGCCGGTACTGGGCTCGATAGCCGGGCTTTACGGCTCGACTTCTGGCCAGACCGACTACATCAAGCGGGTCATCGGGGTGCCCGGCGATCGCGTTGCGTGCTGCGACGCCCAGGGCTTGATGACGGTCAACGGCGTACCCCTGGACGAGAAGTCTTACCTCTATCCGGGCAATGCACCCGGTGCGGCTCCGGAGGGCTATTCCGGGCATTTCAGCGTTGTCGTGCCGCCGGGCCGCCTGTGGGTGATGGGTGACCACAGGCTGGTGTCGGACGATTCCCGGCTGCGCCGCGGGGATCCCGGCAGCGGGACCATCCCGGAGAACAAGGTGATCGGGCGGGCGTTCCTCATCGTCTGGCCGCCAAGCCGGTGGCGGATCCTGCCGATCCCCTCGACATTCTTCCAGCCGGGCGTTGACGTCCCGGCCGCGTCCGCGCCTGCCGCGTCCGCGCCTGCAGTCGGCGCGCCGGTGGCCGCATCCGCGCCATACCTGCCGCTCGCTGCTGGTTTCGCCGGGGCACTTCCGGTGGCATGGCTGCGATGCCGGATCCGCCTGCGAGGCCGGCGGCTGCGCCCACACCGCAGGGACTGACGGCGTGCCCGAGCCGGCCCCCACTGGTGGCTTCCGCCTGGGACCGAGAGCGCTGCCTTGCTCTGCAGCTTTAGCTTGCGTTATGCGGCTTACCGGCGTCAGCGATTTACCGGGTCGCGCGACGCCCGCGTCGTTCCCCGGCTGTTTCCGGCGCTAGGCTCGATCCGATGACGGGCGACGACCAGAGCATGCGCGATCGGGCGCTAACCGAGACCAGCGGCGGCGACTGGCAAGACGGCGGCGTGACGGCGGCCGGAGCTGACCCAGTGCCGCAGGGCTCGCTGGCCGCGGCATCCGGGCCCGACGACGCGGCGTCGCCTGGCGCGGATGCTGATGCTGATGCAACTCCCGCGGCTGAGGCACGGGCGAAGAAGCCGGCCGGCAAGAGGCGCTCCCTCTGGCGCGAGCTGCCGGTGCTGATCGTGGTTGCACTGGTGATCGCGCTGGTGATCAAGACTTTCGTGGTGCAGGCGTTCTTCATCCCTTCGTCGTCGATGGAGAATACGCTCGACATCGGCGACAAGGTCCTGGTGAACAAGGTCGTCTATCATTTCCGCAAGATCCAGCCTGGTGACATCGTGGTATTCAACGGCGCAGGCTCGTGGGACCCGGCGCCAGTGCCCGCGCAGCCGAGCTCGGATCCGGTGGTGCGGCTGTATGACTCGACTCTGCGGCCGCTGCTGCGCTCCATCGCCGGGCTGTTCGGGACGGCTCCCGGTCAGACCGACTACATCAAGCGGGTCATCGGGGTGCCCGGCGATCATGTTGTGTGCTGCAACGCCCGGGGACTGGTGACCGTCAACGGCGTTGCGCTGCACGAGAAGTCCTACTTGTATCCCGGCAACGCTCCGTCCGAGATACATTTCCAGATCACCGTGCCGCCGGGTCGTCTGTGGGTGATGGGTGATCACAGATTCGTATCGGATGACTCCCGGCTGCACCTTTCTGACCCCGGTAACGGGACGATCCCGGAGAACAAGGTGATCGGGCGCGCGTTCCTGACCGTATGGCCGCCGAGCCGGTGGCGAGTCCTGGCCATCCCCTCGACGTTCTCTCAGCCGGGGATCAGCGCGTCGGCGGCTTCTGGCCCCGCTCGGTCCGCCTCGGCAGCCGTGGATGCAGCACTGGCGCGGGGCGTGCCCCTAACCCCGTCGGCGCCCTACCTGCCGCTGGCCGCAGGGGTTGCCGCCGCAGTCCCGCTGACGTGGCTGCAGCGCAGGGTCCGGCTGGGTACCCGGCGCCATCGGCTGCTGAGACGCCGGTGACGCCATGCTGGCAGCACTGCGACGACCGCCCGGCTACACTCCGCGGCGCGACGCGGGCCTAGCCGGATACGAGCGCGTCCTGGCACGCGCCGGGCTGGCACCGGTTGCCGGGATCGACGAGGCGGGCCGCGGGGCCTGTGCCGGCCCGCTTGTGGTGGCGGCAGTCGCGCTGGATCTTCGCGGAATCTCGGCCATCACCGATCTGGCCGACTCCAAAGCGCTTACCGTCCCGGCGCGGGAGACGTGCTACCAGGAGATCGTTTCCGCTGCGCTCGCGTGGAGCGTCGTGGTCATCCCGGCTGCCGATATTGACCGGCTCGGACTGCACGTCTGCAACGTGACCGGGATGCGGCGGGCGCTCGCCTGCCTGGCCAGCCGGCCCGGCTACGTGCTCACCGACGGCTTCCCGGTCCGCGGGCTGGCCGTCCCGGCGCTGGCAATCTGGAAAGGCGATCAGGTCGCAGCCTGCGTGGCGGCCGCCTCGGTGGTCGCCAAGGTGACCAGGGACCAGATCATGCGCGACCTCGATCCGAGCTACCCCGAATACGGATTCGCGCAGCATAAGGGATATTCGACGGCTAGTCATATGCGGGCACTTGCCGAGCACGGGCCCTGCCACGAGCATCGGCGCTCGTTCGCCAACGTGCGGCCGGCTGGCCGGCCGGGCTTTGACGGCAACCTGTCCGATCTTCCTGATCTCCCGCCCCAGGATGTGCCGGAACTGCCGGCGGGCGCCGAGCCGGCCGACCTGGCGGACCTGGAGCCGGCGGTGGCCTCCCCGCGGCTCGCCTGCCTGGCACTCGGTGCGACGGGCAGGCAGCCGGCGGGAGACAATGGTTCCGTCGCCGACCTCACCGGAGACCACGCCCGGCCGGACCAAGAGGCTTCGCGGACGGTGCGCGTGGCGCCTGATCGGAGGGGAGAAATATGAGCGCGGAGGATCTCGAGAAGTACGAGACCGAGATGGAACTCCAGCTTTACCGGGAGTACCGCGACGTCGTCGGCCTCTTTACCCACGTGGTCGAGACCGAGCGCCGGTTTTATCTCACCAATCAGGTCGAGCTGAACGTCCGCACCGCTGACAACGGCGAGGTGTTCTTCGAGGTCACCATGCACGATGCCTGGGTTTGGGACATGTACCGACCTGCGCGCTTCGTGAAGAATGTTCGGGTTGTGACGTTCAAGGACGTCAACGTCGAGGAACTGGCCAAGAGCGACCTGCAGCTGCCGGAGGAAACCTAGCCGTCGCCGGGTCAGCTCCATGACCTGATATCAGCGATACGCGGACCCCGCCGTGGCCGGCGGGCCAGCCGTGATCGGATGTACTCGCGCATGGCCTCGCTGAAGCCCTGCCCGTGGTAAGACGCGGATGAGCTTGGTGACGGATGACCAAGCGATGTCCCGGCCAGCGGCCAACCGCGGCCACGACGAGGTAGCTGCCCGCGCAGTACAGGGCGCGCATCGAACCACGCCGGGCTGACAGTTCCGCTCCCGCGTCCACAGGGCTCCGGCCGCCTGGCGGGGGCGTTCCACAGCGCGGACCTGTGCCCGGCGGGCGACCGCCGTCTTCGCCATCGTCGATGTCGGAGGTGGTGCGATTTGAACCCCAAGGATGAACTCGGCCTGGCGGGCGAACAGCTGGCGGTGGAGTTTCTGCAGCAAGCCGGCCTGCGGATACTCGACCGCAACTGGCGCTGCGCCGATGGCGAGATCGATGTCGTGGCGGCCGAGCAGCGGGTGCTGGTGATCTGCGAGGTGAAAACCAGGTCGGGTACCCGTTACGGGACGCCGCTGGAGGCCGTCGACCGGCGCAAACGAACTCGGCTGCGGCGGCTTGCCATCCGCTGGCTGGTGGCTCACGGGGTGCTGTTCGACCAGGTGCGCATCGACATCGTCGGCGTGCTCAAGAGCCCGTCCGGAGAGTTCACCATCGACCATGTCCGCGGGGTGGGCTGATGGCGCTCGCGCGCACGCACGCCATTTCCCTGGTGGGCGTGCACGGTCATCCAGTGGAGATCGAGGCTGACATCGAGAACGGACTGGTTGCGCTGCTGCTGGTCGGCCTGCCAGATACCGCCCTGCGCGAGGCGCGGGACCGGATCCGCTCGGCGATTGTCAACAGCGGGGAATCCTGGCCGCAGCGCAGGATTACGGTCGGCCTGTCGCCCGCGAGCCTGCCCAAGCGAGGCAGCGGATTCGACCTCGGCATCGCCGCCGCGATTCTGGCTGCGGCGGGTGCGGTGCCGGCTGCGAGGCTCGCCGGCATGGTGCTGCTGGGCGAGCTCGGGCTGGACGGCAAGGTCCGCCCGGTCCCCGGCGTGCTGCCAGCTGTCGCCGCGGCGGCAGCTGCTGGCTTCCGGATGGCTGCTGTTCCGGCCGAGAACGCGCCAGAGGCATGCCTGGTCCCCCAGCTGCGCGTGGCCGCCGTGCCTAGCCTCGGGGCGCTGCTCGACTGGCTGCGCGGCGAGCCGGGGCGCCCCGGCTCCGGCCGCGTGCAGGTAGTCGAGCCGGACGAGGCGCGGCGGCAGGCGGCCGGGCTGACCGCTGTCGCGCAG
>DATJZH010000402.1:0-12500 GCA_035499215.1 Streptosporangiaceae bacterium
CGGCGTCTGCCTGGCCGAGCTTGACCAGGTGGCGCGGTCGGTGCTGGCGGACGCTGGCGCCACGTCGCCGTTCCTCGGCTACCAGCCCAGCTTCGCCGACAGGCCTTACCCGGCGGCGATCTGCACCTCGGTGAACGACGCGGCCCTGCACGGGATCCCGACCGGTTACCGGCTGCGGGACGGTGACCTGCTCAGCGTAGATTGCGGTGCGGTGCTCAACGGCTGGACCGGCGACGCGGCGATCTCGCTGACGATCGGCACGCCGCGGCCATCCGACGGCCGGCTGATCGAGGCGGCCGAGGCGGCACTGGCTGCCGGAATCGCCGCCGCCAGGCCCGGCGCCCGGCTTGGCGACGTGTCGGCTGCGATCGGGTCGATTGCGCGCGCCGCGGGCTACGGGCTGAACACCGATTTCGGCGGGCACGGCGTCGGCCGCACCATGCACGAGTCGCCGTCCGTGCCGAACGAGGGGCGCGCGGGCAAGGGCCTGAAGCTGAGCCCGGGCCTGGTGATCGCGATAGAGCCGTGGTTCATGGCCGGCGGCCAGGACGGCTACCGCCTGGACGACGACGGCTGGACGCTGCGCACCGGTGACGGCAGCAGGGCGGCGCATGTCGAGCACACGGTGGCCGTCACGGCCGCCGGTCCGGTCATCCTCACCGCGCCCTGACGCCTGAGGTCTGCCCTGCCGCCAGGCTGTGCCGGCCGGATCCGTCCGTCGCGCTCAGCCGGCAGATCCGCACATCGCGCTGGGGCGGGAGAGCGCAGCAGTGACATGTTCATCGCCGGCCTGATTCTGGTCAGCCGGTTCGAGAAACGCGAAGACTGAGGCGGAATGTGCGCGGCGGGACGCGGTCTACTAGGCTGCTGCCGGCGTCATGGACCCGACCGAATGGGCCATTCCCCGTACCCGCCTCGGCGTCGCTCACTGGCGGGTCACCTCAGCGGGATGGCCGCGTCAGCGGCTCTCAGCGGGCCGCCGCCAGGACCGCGGTCTGCGGCGAGATCGGTCTGCCGCCGACATCGAGGACGGCCGCGCCCGCCGCCGCCAGCGCCGACCGGGATACCTGGTAATGGTGGCCGCAGAGCAGCAGGTCCGTGGGGTGATCCCGGCCGGGTACCGGCGGCATGATGGCGACGACGGCCGGCCTGGCCGGGCAGCAGCAGGACCGGTCGGCTGTGCTGAGCGCGCGCCAGTCGATGACGGGCCGAGCCGGCTGGGGATCCCGCTCGCTCCGCTTGGTGGCGTGCCCGGCGAAGAAGGGGCTCATGAGCACAGGTTCCCGCGGGCGCCCCCCGAGGGACAGGGTCTCATTTCCCGTGTGCGCAGGCCGAAGGGCCCGGGGGTGCCTGACCACCGGCCGGGACGCCCGCCGGCGCTGTCCGGACCCGCCGGGAATACCTGATGCCTGCCAGCAGTGCGGCGCAAGACCTGCCGATTCTGCGGACGGGACCTCGCGTCGGAAAGTCAGGCCCCGGCGGGTCCTGGAAAGCCGCTAGCGGGCGCCGGCCGCCAGGTCGGCCAGGCTGCGCGCGGCGTCAGCCACCTGCGCGGCCAGACGGCGGCCGGGCGGCTGGCCCAGCCGGCTGGCCGGGCCCGACACGCAGACCGCGCCGAGCAGCCTGCCATCAGGCAGGACCGGGGCGCTGACGCTGGCCACGCCCGGCTCCCGCTCGGCGACACTTGCCGCCCAGCCGCGCCGGCGCACCTCGGCGAGCTCGGCCGCGCCGACCGCGGGAAACCGCTGCGCATCGGGCGACCAGGCGAGCAGCACCTTGCCGCCCGAACCTGCATCAAGCGGCAGCAGCGCCCCTACCGGCACGCTGTCGCGCAGGCCCGCGCCGGCGTCGCGCGCCGCGATGCACAGCCGCCGGTCACCGGACCGCACGTAGAGCTGGACGCTCTCGCCGGTTTCCGCATGGAGCCCGGCCAGCACGGGCACTGCCAGCGCGGCCAGCTCGAGGGCCGGGCCGGCCCGCGCCGCGAGCTCGGTCAGCCGCGGACCCAGCCGGAACGAGCCGGCGGCGTCCCGCCCGACCAGGCCGTGTGTCTCGAGCGCGACCAGCAGCCGGTGCGCGGTCGGCCGGGGCAGGCCGCTCTTGTCCGCCAGCGACCGCAGCGGCAGCGGGCCGCCGGCGAGCAGATCAAGCAGGCTGACGGCGCGATCCAGCACGCCGACTCCGGAGACCGGCTTGCCGTCGGGTGCGGGCTCCCGTAGAGTGCTCATATCGTGAACAGGTTATCTCATAATCTGAGATCGGTTCTGAGATCTTGTCCAGTACCGAGATCTCGTCCGGACCCGGGTTCCCGGTACTGAGATCCTGTACGGAGATGCCGGCCTGCGTGCACGATGACAGCCCGGACCGAGACGTTGAGCCTGAGCACCGCAAGCTACTGAACCGCAAGCTACTGATGAGAGGCGAATGTGACCGGACGCCTTTTCGACAAGGTCTGGGACCGTCACCTCGTGGCCAGCCCCGAGGGCGAGCCTCCGCTGCTCTACATTGACCTGCACCTGGTGCACGAAGTGACCTCGCCGCAGGCCTTCGAGGGACTGGAGCTGGCCGGCCGCCGGGTGCGCCGGCCCGGCCTGACCCTGGCCACGATGGATCATGACGTGCCGACCAGGGACCTGGACCAGCCGATCGCCGACGAGCTCGCTGCCGAGCAGATCGCCCGGCTGCGCCGCAACTGCGAGGTGCACGGCGTGCGGCTGCACGCGCTCGGCAGCATCGACCAGGGCATCGTGCACGTGATCGGCCCGCAGCTTGGCCTGAGCCAGCCGGGCATGACGATCGTCTGCGGCGATAGCCACACCTCCACCCACGGCGCCTTCGGCGCGCTGGCTTTCGGCATCGGCACGTCGGAGGTGGAGCACGTGCTGGCCACCCAGACGCTGCGCCAGGTCAAGCCCGCCGCCATGGCCGTGACGGTCGACGGCGAGCTGGCACCGGGCCTGACGGCCAAGGACCTCGTGCTGGGCATCATCAGGGCGCTCGGGCCGGGCGGCGGCGTCGGCTCGGTGATCGAATACCGGGGCCCGGCGGTGCGCGCCCTGTCGATGGCCGGCCGGATGACGGTGTGCAACATGTCCATCGAGGCCGGCGCCAGGGCAGGGATGATCGCCCCGGACGAGACAACGTTCGCCTGGCTCGAAGGCCGCCGGCACAGTCCCCGCGGGCGGCAGTGGGAACAGGCCCTCGACGACTGGCGCGGCCTGGTCACCGACGACGGCGCGGCATTCGACCGGGAAGTCCGGGTGGACGCGGCCGCGCTGCGGCCAGCCGTGACCTGGGGGACGACGCCGGCCCAGTCAGTCTTCATCGACGACGTCATCCCTGAGCCGGGGTCGTTCGCGACCCCGGCCGGGCAGCAGGCGGCGCGGCGCGCGCTGACCTACATGGACCTCCGGCCCGGCGTCCCGATCAGGGACGTGACCGTGGACGCGGTCTTCATCGGCTCGTGCACCAACGGCCGGCTGGAGGACCTGCGGGCCGCGGCCGAGGTCATCCGCGGGCGCAAGGTTCATCCGGGCGTGCGGGCGCTGGTGGTGCCAGGCTCCGCCCGGGTCAAGGCGGACGCCGAGGCCGAGGGCCTCGATCGGTTCTTCCTGGACGCGGGCTTCGAGTGGCGCTCGGCCGGCTGCTCGATGTGCCTGGGCATGAACGGCGACATCATCGCTCCCGGCGAGCGATGCGCCTCGACCAGCAACCGGAATTTCGAGGGCCGTCAGGGCCCCGGCGGACGGACCCACCTGGTGGCTCCGGCCGTCGCCGCGGCGACGGCGGTCGCCGGGCACTTCACCCTGCCAGGAGACCTGTGATGCCAGGGATACAGCAGATAGCGGGCACCGCCGTGGCGCTGGAGCGCCGCGATGTCGACACCGACCAGATCATTCCGGCGGCGTGGCTGAAGCGGGTGCAGCGCACCGGATTCGCCCCCGGCCTGTTCGGTGCCTGGCGGGAGAATCCCGACTTCGTGCTGAACAGGCCCGGCGCGGCTGAGGCGAAGATTCTGGTAGCCGGCGACAATTTCGGCTGCGGCTCGTCCCGCGAGCACGCTGTCTGGGCGCTGCAGGACTTCGGCTTCCAGGCAGTGATCGCGCCCAGCTTTGCCGACATCTTCCGGGGCAACGCGGTCAGTTCCGGGCTGGTGCCGGCCGAGGTCGGCGAGGGGGCTGTCACCCGGCTCTTCGCCGCGCTGGCCGCCCGTCCTGGTGCCCGGGTCGTGGTGGACGTGGCACAGCGCACCGTGGCGATCCCGGCCGCTGGCATCGTGGAGCCGTTCGCGCTGGCTGATTACGCGCGCTGGCGGCTGCTGGAGGGGCTCGACGACATCGCGGTGACGCTCCGGCACGAGGAAGAGATCACCGCGTATGAGGCACGACGGCCGCAGTGGCTGCCCACGGTGACGAATCAGCTCGCCCTGAGCTGATCCTGCGCTATCGTGGGCAGCTGGTAACAGCTATCGTGGGCAGCTAGTAGCATGTGGTGGTAGCAGCACGTGTGAGGCAGCCCCCAAGCCGCCAGACGGAGAGCGTCGTGTCCCGGCCTTATCAGTACCGAGTAATTCTCATCACGTAGCGCGAACCCGTTCCAGGGCTCGCGCTACCACCTCTTTGCCGACACGGCAGGGAGGTTTTTTGTTGGCTCGCCAGACCCCCTGAAAGAAGAAGGAGCATTCCCGTGCAGCTCACCGGAGCCCAAGCACTCGTGCGCAGCCTCGAGCGGCAGGGCGTCGACGTCGTCTTCGGCCTTCCCGGCGGCGCGATCCTGCCGGCCTACGATCCGCTGAGATCATCGTCGCTGCGGCACGTGCTGGTACGGCACGAGCAGGGCGCCGGGCACGCGGCGGAGGGTTATGCGTGGGCCACCGGCCGGGTGGGAGTCTGCCTGGTCACCAGCGGGCCGGGCGCGACCAACCTGGTGACGGCGCTGGCCGACGCGTACATGGACTCGGTGCCGATCGTCGCGATCACCGGCCAGGTGCCGAGCGCGATGATCGGCAGCGACGCCTTCCAGGAAGCTGACATCACCGGGATCACGCTGCCGGTCACCAAGCACAACGAGCTGGTGACCGACATCGAGCGGATCCCGGCCGCCATCGCCGAGGCGTTCCACATCGCCGCCAGCGGGCGGCCAGGGCCGGTTCTCGTCGACCTTCCCAAGGACCTCCTGCAGGCGCAGGCCCCGTGGTCCTGGCCGCCGGTCATGAACCTGCCCGGCTACCGGGTGCCGGGGCCGCCCGACCCCGCGGCGATCCGGGCCGCGGCCGGGCTCCTGCGCCGCGCCCGCCGGCCGGTGCTGTACGTCGGCGGCGGCGTCATCAAGGCGGACGCGCACGCGGAGCTGCGCCGGCTGGCCGAGCTCGCGCAGGCGCCCGTGACCACCACGCTGATGGCGCGCGGCGCATTCCCCGACTCGCATCCGCTCGCGCTCGGCATGCCAGGCATGCACGGGTGTTACACCGCGGTGGCGGCGCTGCAGGAGGCCGATCTGCTGGTGGCCCTCGGCGCGCGGTTCGACGACCGGGTGACCGGGCGGCTGGCGGACTTCGCGCCGAAGGCGAAGGTGGTGCACGCCGACATCGATCCCGCGGAGATCGGCAAGAACCGGATCCCGGACGTGGCGATCCTCGGCGACATGAAGGCCGTCCTGGCCGGGCTGGCCGACGCCACCGCGGCGATTGCGGGCAGCGAGGGCGCCGCCGACACCGGGGACTGGATCGCCGCCCTCGACCGGTGGAAGCGGCAGTTCCCGCTGCGCTACGCCCAGGAGCCGGACGGCCCGCTCAAGCCGCAGTACGTGACCGAGCGGCTGTCCGCGCTCACCGGCGGCAACGCCGTCGTGGTCGCGGGTGTGGGCCAGCACCAGATGCACGCGGCGCAGCACTTCACTTTCACCAGGCCACGCAGCTGGATCAACTCCGGCGGCCTCGGCACGATGGGCTTCGCCGTTCCGGCCGCGATGGGCGCCCAGGTGGGCAGGCCCGGCGAGACGGTCGTCGCGATCGACGGCGACGGGTGCTTCCAGATGACCGCGCAGGAGCTCGCCACCTGCGCGATCGAGCGGCTGCCGATCAAAGTGATGATCTTCAATAACGGCTTCCTGGGCATGGTCAGGCAATGGCAGGAGCTCTTCTATGACGAGCGCTACTCCGAGGTCGAGCTGGGCACCGCGATCCCGGACTACGTCAAGCTGGCCGAGGCGTACGGCTGCGTCGGGCTGCGCTGCGAGCGGCCCGACGACGTCGACGCGACACTGGACAAAGCGCTCGCCGTGCCGGACACGCCCGTTGTCGTGGACTTCCGGGTGCACGACCGGGAGGGCGTGTTTCCGATGGTGCCAGCGGGCCGGCCGAACGACGAGATCGTGCTGGGACCCGAATTCAGTGCGCAGGAGCAGCGCGCAGCGACGCTGCGGGAGGTGACCGCGCGATGAGCACGCACACCCTGTCGGTCCTGGTCGAGAACAAGCCGGGAGTGCTGACCCACGTGGCCGGGCTCTTCGCCCGGCGCGCCTTCAACATCTCCTCCCTCGCGGTCGGGCCGACCGAGGACGCGCGGGTGAGCCGGATGACGATCGTGGTCGACGGCGCCTCTACGCCGATCGAGCAGGTGCAGACGCAGCTGGAGAAGCTCGTCCGGGTGCTCAAGGTCGTCCAGCTGAGCGAGCAGTCCGCGGTACAGCGCGAGCTCGCGCTGATCAAGGTGCGCGCTGAGCCGGCACGGCGCGGCCAGCTGCTCGAGGTCGCCGCCGTGTTCCGGGCGAACGTCGTGGACATGGGCCCGCAGACGCTCGTGCTCGAGTCGGTCAGCAGCCCGGCCAAGCTGGACGCGCTGCTGGCCATGCTGGCAGACTTCGGCACCTGCGAGCTGGTGCGGACCGGCCGGATAGCACTGGCCCGCGGCAGCGCCAGCATCACCGACGGCCCGCTGGGGGCAGTCAGCGACGCCGGCGAGCCCGACAGGCCCGCCACTGAGGCCAGCACTGAGGCCAGCACTGAGGCCAGCACTGATGCCGCGGAGCCTGCCGCCTGACGCTGGTCCCGCCTGACCCTGCCCGACCTGAACCCACGTGAAAGGAATTCTCCGCCATGGCCACCGTGTACTACGACACCGATGCCGACCTCAGCCTCATCCAGGCGCGCAAGGTCGCCGTCCTCGGCTACGGCTCGCAGGGTCACGCGCACGCGCTCAGCCTGCGCGACTCCGGCTGCGAGGTCCGCGTCGGGCTGCCGGGGCAGTCCCGCTCGCGCGGCCGGGCGCAGGCGGCAGGCCTCGCCGTCGATACGCCGGCCGATGCCTGCGCCTGGGCCGACGTGATCATGGTTCTCACCCCGGACACCACCCAGCGCAAGCTCTACGCCGAGGCCATCGCGCCGAACCTGCAGCCGGGCGACGCGCTGTTCTTCGCGCATGGTTTCAATATCCACTTCGGCTACATCAGGCCGCCGGCGGACGTGGACGTCGCCATGGTCGCGCCGAAGGCGCCCGGCCACCTGGTCCGGCGCCAGTTCGAGGCTGGCCAGGGCACGCCGGTGCTGGTGGCGGTCGCCCAGGACGCCACCGGCAAGGCCTGGGACCTCGCGAAGTCCTACGCCAGCGCCATCGGCGGCACCAAGGCCGGGGCTCTGGTCACCACCTTCAAGGAGGAGACGGAGAGCGACCTGTTCGGCGAGCAGGCTGTGCTCTGCGGCGGCGTGACGGCCCTGGTGAACGCCGGGTTCGAGACGCTCGTCGACGCCGGCTACCAGCCGGAGGTCGCCTACTTCGAGTGCCTGCACGAGCTCAAGCTCATCGTCGACCTGATGTACGAGGGCGGGATGAAGGGCATGCGGTACTCGGTCAGCGACACCGCCGAGTACGGCGACCTGACCCGCGGGCCGCGGGTTATCGGCGCGCCGGCCCGCGAGGCCATGGCCAAGCTGCTCGCCGACATCCAGTCCGGCGAGTTCGCCAGGGAGTGGGTCGCCGAGGACGACAACGGCCGGCCGAACTTCGAGCGGCTGCGCGCGGAGGCGGCCGACAGCCAGATCGAGCGCACCGGCAAGCCGCTGCGCAAGATGATGAGCTGGCTGAACGCCCCGGCCGACGAGGACGGCGAGTGACAATGGGGGATCACCTACCCGGCCACGTACCCGCGCGCGGCCCGGTTCCCGGCCGCGGATACGTCGTCGCGCACCTGCCCGGCGACGGCGTCGGGCCTGAGGTCACCGAGATCGCCAGGCACTGCGTCGACATCGCGGCCGCGCGCCGCGGCTTCACGGTCGAGTGGCGGCCTTACTCCCTGGGCGCCCGGCAGTACCTCGCCACCGGTGAGGTACTGCCCGACCCGGTACTCGACGAGCTGCGCAAGACCGACGCGATCCTGCTCGGCGCGGTCGGCGACCCGCAGGTCCCGCCCGGCGTGCTGGAGCGCGGCCTGCTGCTGCGGCTGCGCGCCGAGCTCGACCTGTACGTCAACCTGCGGCCATCCAGGCTGCGGGCTGGCGTCGGCGGCGCCGTCACCCGGCACCGGCTCGAGGACCTGGACCTGATGATCGTGCGGGAGAACACCGAGGGCCTTTATGCCGGGGCGGGCGGCACGGTGCATCGCGGTACGGAGTTCGAGACGGCCACCGAGGAGTCGCTGAACACCCGGGCCGGGGTCGCGCGATGCGTGCGATACGCCGCCGAGCTGGCCGCCAGACGGCGGGGCAGGCTCACCCTCGTGCACAAGACGAACGTCTTGACGCACGCCGGCGATCTGTGGCGGCGCACGGCCGGGGAAGTGGCCGCGCGGGCCGGCGTCTCGCTCGACTATGCGCACGTCGACGCGGCCTGCTTGTACCTGGTGGACGACCCGGCCCGGTTCGATGTGATCGTCACCGACAACCTTTTCGGCGATATTCTCAGCGATCTCGGCGCGGCGCTGACCGGCGGGCTCGGCCTGGCGCCGAGTGGCAACCTGAACCCGGACCGCACCGGCCCGTCGGTCTTCGAGCCGGTGCACGGATCGGCGCCGGACATCGCCGGAACCGGGAAGGCGAACCCCGCGGGCGCCGTGCTGTCGGCCGGGCTGATGCTCGACCAGCTCGGTGAGGAAGCGGCCGCCGCGGACCTCGATGCCGCGGTATCGAGTGTGCTCGCGGCCGGGGCTCCGGCCAGCACGCGAGAATGGGACGAGGCGCTGCGGGCAAACCTGGAGGGGGTGGCGGCGCGATGACGCCGGAAAGCACGGTGACGCCGGAAAGCACGGTAACGGCGGAGAAGGTCGAGATCTACGACACCACGCTCAGGGACGGCTCCCAGCAGGTCGGCCTGGACCTGACGGTGGCCGACAAGCTGCAGGTGGCGACGGTTCTTGACGGCCTCGGCGTCGATGTCATCGAGGGCGGCTGGCCCGGCTCGAACCCCAAGGACGCCGAGTTCTTCGCCAGGGCCAGGGACATGCGGTGGCGGCACGCCACGCTGGCCGCGTTCGGCGCGACCAGGCCGCCTGGCCGCAGCACCGACGATGACGCGAACCTCGCGGCCCTGCTGGAGGCCCAGACGCCGATCGTGACGCTGGTCGGCAAGGCCTGGACGCTGCACGTCGACGAGGCGCTGCGGACCAGCCGGGAGGAGAACCTCGCGATGGTGGCCGAGTCGGTGCGCTTCATTGCCGACGCCGGGCGGCGGGTCGTCTTCGACGCCGAGCATTTCTTCGATGGTTATGCCGCGGACCGCGGCTACGCGATGGAAGTGCTGGCGGCGGCAGCCGACGCCGGCGCGGACACGCTCGTCCTGTGCGACACCAACGGGGGCACCCTGCCCGACGACGTCACCCGGATCGTGGCCGAGATAGCGGCCAGCTCGCCGACCAGGGTCGGCGTGCATTTCCACAACGACGCGGCCTGCGCGGTCGCCAACTCCGTCGTCGCGGTCGCCGCGGGCGGGCTGCATGTGCAGGGCGCGGCGAACGGTTACGGCGAGCGGTGCGGCAACGCCGACCTGTTCGCGGTGATCGCCGGGCTGGAGCTCAAGCGCGGGCACGAGCTGCTGCCGGCCGGCCGGCTCGGCGCACTGGCCTCGACCGCCCGGACCATCGCCGAGCTGGCGAACCTGCCGTTCGAGTCGCGGCAGCCCTACGTCGGGTCGTCTGCCTTCACCACGAAGGCGGGCCTGCACGCGTCCGCGATCGCGCGCCGCCGCGACGCCTACTCGCACGTGGACCCGGCCACCGTGGGAAACCAGGCGCGGGTGCTGGTCAGCGAGCTGGCCGGGCGCAGCAATGTGATGGCCAAGGCGGAAGAGCTCGGGCTTGACCTCAGCGGCGACCCGGATCTGGCAACCACCGTGCTGGACCAGGTCAAGGAGGCCGAGCACCGGGGATATGCATTCGAGGCAGCGGACGCGTCGTTCGAGCTGCTCGTGCGCAAGATCGCCGGAGCGCTCCCCGTCTGGTTCGAGCTGGAGGGCTACCGGGTGGTGATCGAGCGGGACGCCGCCGGCCAGGACCGCAGCGAGGCCATCGTCCGGCTGCTGCTCGGCGCCGGCCGGGTCGTGGCAGTCGGCGAGGGCGTCGGGCCCGTGCACGCGCTTGACCAGGCGCTGCGCCGGGCGCTGGTGGATCTCTATCCGGCGCTGGCCCGGATCCGCCTGGTCGACTACAAGGTCCGCATCCTCGACGGCCGGGCGGCGACCAGCGCGGTCACCCGGGTGATGCTGACGTCCGCCGACGCCGACGGCGAATGGACCACTGTCGGCGTGTCCGACGACGTGGTCACCGCCTCGTGGGAGGCTCTGGCGGACGGCCTCGGCTACGGGCTGCTGCGCGCCGGGGCCACCGCCGTCTACCCGGCCGGCTCGCCGGCACCGCAACGCTCCACCGTTCCGCTCGGCACCCGAGCCGAGCCGCAAGTCTCGGAGGCTGTGTGACTTCCCACCCCGCCCGCCCTGTCCGGGCCGGCCAGCCCGTCGCTTTGCCCCGGCCGCGTTCCGGCCCGCTCACTACCGGGCCGTCGCGGGCCCCGGCGCGCGCGATGCTGCGGGCCGTGGGGCTGAGCGAGGACGACCTGGAGCGCCCGCAGGTCGCCGTCGCCTCGTCCTGGAACGAGGTGACCCCGTGCAACCTGCACCTGAACGGCCTGGCCGTCGCCGCCAAGGAAGGCGTCCGGCAGGGCGGCGCCGTGCCGTTCGAGTTCGGCACGATCGCGGTCTCGGACGGGATCTCGATGGGCACCGAAGGCATGAAGTCCTCGCTGGTCAGCCGCGAGATCATCGCGGACTCGGTCGAGCTGATGGTGCGCGCCGAGAGCTTCGACGCGCTCGTCGCGATCGCCGGCTGCGACAAGTCGCTGCCGGGCATGCTGATGGCCTGCGCCCGGCTGAACGGGCCGGCGGCGTTCCTGTACGGCGGCACGATCCTGCCCGGCTGGGCGCACGGCAGGTCCCTGACGATCCAGGACGTTTTCGAGGCCGTGGGCAGTCACTCCGCAGGCGAGATGAGCGACCGTGAGCTCCTCGACATCGAGCGGGCAGCCTGTCCCGGCGCCGGATCCTGCGCCGGCATGTACACGGCGAACACGATGTCCGTATGCGCCGAGGCGCTTGGCATGGCCCTGCCCGGCTCGGCCACCGCCCCGGCGGTGTCGGCCGAGCGGACCGACCTGGCCCGCCGCACCGGCGAGACCGTGGTCCAGGCCCTCGCGGCCGGGCTGCGGCCGCGTCAGATCATGACCAGGCAGGCGTTCCTGAACGCCGCGGCCGTAGTGATGGCGACCGCCGGCTCGACCAACGCCGTGCTGCATCTGCTCGCCATCGCCAGCGAGGCCGAGGTGGAGCTGACTCTCGATGACTTCGACGCGGTCAGCAGGCGTACGCCGCACATCGTCTCCATGCGGCCGGCCGGCCGGTTCATCATGAGCGAGCTCGACCAGGCGGGTGGCCTGCCGGTCGTTCTGCGGGAGCTGCTGTCGGCGGGACTGGTGGACGGCGACGCGCTCTCGGTGAACGGGCGCACCCTGGCGCAGAATGTGGCCGGCGCGCCCGAGCCGGACGGCGACGTCGTGCGGCGGGTACAGGACCCGTTCAAAACGGATGGCGGCCTGGCAGTGCTGCGCGGCAACCTGGTGCCCAGCGGTGCGGTGGTGAAGACGCCCGGCATCGAGGCGCTGCGGTTCGAGGGCCGGGCCAGGGTGTTCGAGCGCGAGGAAGACTGCATGACCGCGGTCACCGCCCGGCAGATCACCAAGGGCGACGTGGTCGTGATCAGGAACGAGGGACCCAAGGGCGGCCCCGGCATGCGGGAGATGCTCGCCGTCACCGCGGCGATCAAGGGCGCGGGCCTGGGCAAGGACGTGGCGCTGGTGACCGACGGCAGGTTCTCGGGCGCGACCTTCGGCGCCTGCGTCGCGCACGCGGCACCTGAGGCGTTCGACGGCGGCCCGATCGCGCTGGTGGCCGACGGTGATCCGATCGTGCTGGACATCCCGCAGCGGCGGCTCGAGCTGCTGGTCGGCGACGCGGAGCTGGACC
>DATJZH010000403.1:0-7275 GCA_035499215.1 Streptosporangiaceae bacterium
CTGTCCGGCGCTGCCAGCCGATGCGTCGTGCAGGTAGCTGACCACGGCGTCCCGTGCCACGGCGGCCAGGTCAGGAGGTCCGCCCCGAGCGGGCGAAGACCGCAGGCCGCGGCGCGGACGACGAACGCCGCCAGCCGGGGACCCGGCGCCACGGCGCGGGCTGCGCTGAGACGGGACAGCGCCGGCCGGCCGCACGCGGGAGCCGGGGTCACTGCCAGCGCCAGGCATCCCGCGGGCCTCGTTGGTAGCTGCCGCAGCCATGACTTCCCCCCGAGGTAATCCGTTTATGTAATCTACATGTTACTATATGTTAGCTTCGGATAAGGCGGCCAGGGCACAAGGCCCTGCCTTCGCCGGTGCGTTGCGCCCGGCCATCCGGCCCATGCACCCAGGTACCCGGCCGCCGCCAGCCGCGGCGCCGGCGCGCCGGCTCGGGCCGGGCACGCGGCAAGGATGCCGGCCGCCGCCATTTAGCCCGATACAGGCCGGGACAGCAGGAAAAAATTACTCATTTAGCAGCTTCCGCCCCGAGCACGGAAACGAGAGGCCGCGGCTCGCAAAACCTGACATACCTCTGTGCGGCAATTACGATGCGCCCAGCGAACCGCGACTATCCGGCAATCAGTGATCTCTGGCTTGGACGGCCTATATTATCGCTAACAATGTAGTTCTGCCACATCCTGTGGTATCAAAGCTCTCGCGGGTATTTAGCGGCACATATAGTGACGCAGTGCCACCTGATTTCTCAGTCAGCAAGTCCAGAACCATCGGCCAGCTGGCGCCCTGTGGGGTTTTGTCCTCTCCTCAAGAACCACGGCCGGGAGATACTCTGCTTAATAGGGGAATGAGCACTGGGATCCGCTGCGGCTTGCGAGCAGCCGGATCCGCTGCGCCAGGCGGACTCGAACAACGGGAATAGCGGGCCCATCACCTGGAGCCGATACAGCAACCGACCCGGGGGGAAGGGGTTGCAGGTGGACAACACGGCGCTGACGGGCTCGACGGATATTGCGGCGGGTCCGGAGCTGGCGAAGGCCGCTACGGGGATTTCCGGGCTCGACCAGATTACCGGGGGCGGGCTTCCGCTGGGCCGGGTGACGCTGGTGACGGGCAGTGCGGGAGCGGGCAAGACACTGCTGGGCTTGCAGTTCCTCGTCGCCGGCGCCCGGGAGCATGGCGAACCCGGGGTGCTGCTGACGTTCGAGGAGTCGGCGGCCAAGGTAGCCGCCAACGTCCGCTCGCTCGGCTTCGATCTCGACGAGCTCCAGCGGGACGGGCTGCTCGTCGTGCTCTCGTTCCGCGTGGAGCCCACCGAGATCGTCACGACGGGAGCATTCGACTTCGAGCCGCTGTTCCTCACCCTCGATGACGCGATCGGCCGGGTGGGCGCGCAGCGCGTGGTGCTGGACACCCTCGAGGTGCTGTTCGGCGTGTTCGGCGAGGACTCGACCGTGCGGGCGGAGCTCAGCCGGCTGGCGCGGTGGCTCGAGGACCGGGGTGTCACCGCCATCGTCACCGGGGAGCGGGGCTCTAGCAGTCTCACCCGGCACGGGATCGAGGAATACGTCTCCGACTGCGTGCTGGTGCTCGACCATCGGGTGCACGAGGAGATCTCCACCCGCCGCCTGCGGCTGGTCAAATACCGCGGGTCCGCGCACGGCACCAACGAGTACCCGTTCCTGATCTCCGCCCGTGGCTTCGTCGTGCTGCCGGTCACGTCGATCGCGCTCGACTACGCGGCGCCCGAGGAGCGGTTCTCCACGGGGATCGCCCGCCTCGACCACATGCTGGGCGGCGGCCTGTTCCTCGGTTCGACCGTGCTGGTGAGCGGGACGGCGGGCACGGGCAAGACCTCGCTCGGCGCGCACCTGATGAACTCGGCCTGCGCCCGGGGCGAGCGGGCGCTGTGGGTCTTGTTCGAGGAGTCACCCGGACAGGTGCTGCGCAACATGCGATCGATCGGGCTCGACCTGCGGCCGTGGGTGGACGCGGGCCTGCTGCGCATGTGGGCGGCGCGGCCGTCCGCGTTCGGGCTGGAAGCCCATCTGGCGGCCCTGTCCCGGCTGATCGAGGAGGTGTCGCCGTCGGTGGGCGTGCTCGACGGGATCGGCAGCCTCGCCCATGGTGCCGCCAGTCCGGAGGTGACCTCGATGGTGGCCCGGCAGATCGACCTGTTCAAGGCCAGAGGTATCACGGCCATGGTGACGGCGCTTGGCCACGGGGACGAGACCAGCAATCTGAGCGTGTCGTCGATGGTGGACACCTGGCTGCTGCTGCGCAATATCGAGACCAACGGGGAGCGCAACCGCCTCCTGTTCGTGCTGAAGTCGCGCGGAACAGCGCATTCGAATCAGGTGCGGGAGTTCGTGCTCACCGACCACGGGGTCGAGCTGGTCGACGTCTATGCGGGCGCGGCCGGGGTGCTGACCGGCTCCGCCCGGCTGGCGCAGCGGGCCGCAGAGCGGGACGCGGAGCTGCGGCGGACCGACGAGCTGGACCGGCGACGACGTGAACTGCATCGCAGCATCAGCGAGCGCGAGTCCCATTTTGCCGCGGTGCAGGATCAGCTCGCCGCCGAGCGGGCCGAGCTCGACCAGCTCGACCTGCGCGAGCGCCGTCACGTCACCAGCGCCGACGCGGACCGGCTCGCGATGGCGGCGGGGCGCTGGGCCGATGCCGACCCAAACGGCGGAGGGCAGCGATGAGCGACCGGCACCTGACGGATGACCCGATCGCGGTCCGGGCCGATTCCGATCAGTACTGGGATCTGCGCCTGTATGTGACTGGCCGGTCGCCTAACTGCCTGCGGGCGATCGGGAACCTGCGACGCGCCTGCGAGGAGCACCTGGCCGACCGCTACCAGATCGAGATCGTGGACCTGCTCGAAAACCCTCGGCTGGCCGCCGAAGATCAGATCCTGGCGGTGCCCACAGTGGTCCGCAGGCTCCCGCAGCCAATCCGCAAGATCATCGGCGACCTGTCCGACGCCGCCCGGCTTCTCGTCGGCCTGCAGCTGCGGGAGCCAGGAAGGACCCGGACGTGACCGATGCCGCCGCCGCTGGTCGCTGGGTGCTGACCCTCTACGTCAATGGCGCGTCCCCGCAGTCCATCCAGGCCATCGAGAACGTGCGCCGCGTCTGCGACGAAGAACTCGGCGGCCTGGTCGAGCTGGAGGTCATCGACGTGAAGCAGCAGCCCGCGCTTGTCATGCGCGACCAGATCGTCGCCGCGCCGACGCTGGTCAGGCGCCTTCCCGCCCCGCTGCGCCGGATCGTCGGCGACCTGTCCGACTCCGCCCGGCTGCGCCTCGGCCTCGACCTGCGCCCCGCCGACGCCAGCGACGGACACCCGGGCCCGGACGGGTAAGGTCATGGCCCGGTCATCGGCTGCCAGGGCCGCGGATCCGCGCCGCATCGGGCAGGGACCGGCCCGGGGGAGCCGCACGGATTCCGCCGAACTGGCCGAGCTGCGGGCACAGCTGCGCGAGGCATACGAGACCATCGAGGCGATCCGGGGCGGCGGGGTCGACTCGCTGATGGTCGGCCCGCCCGGGCAAGAGCAGGTCTATGCCCTCGCCACCGCCGATCGCCCCTACCGGCTGATCGTTGAGGCGATGAGCGAGGGGGCCGCCACTGTCTCCCCCCGCGGGGTGATCCTCGACGCCAACCCGCGGCTTGGCTCGATGACCGGCCGGACCGCGGCGGAACTGCTCGGCACCGCGGTGCTCGACCTGGTCCCCCGGGCCCAGCGCGCCGCGCTCGCCCGGCTGATGGACGTCCGCGCCGGCGACAGCGATCGCGGCGAGGTGGAACTGCGCGGCCCAGCGGGCACGACCATACCGGTCCTCATGGCGGCCAGCGGTTTCGACCTCGACGGCACGCTCATGCGGTGCCTGGTGCTGACCGATCTCACCGCGCAGCGCGCCGCGGAGGACCAGGCCGCCGATGCGGCCAAGGCGCTGCGCGAGTCCGAGGCACAGCTCCGCGCGATCTTCGAGAACGTACCGGTCGGCATCGCCGAAAAGACGCCAGGCCTCGACATCCTGCGGGTCAACCCCTACTACTGTCACATGCTCGGCTACTCCGCCGATGAACTGCGCGGCCAGATGGCCCGGGACTTCATCGATCCGGACGATCGCTGCGACGAAGCCAGAGGCATCGAGCAGCTCCTATCCGGAGAGATCCAGACCTTTCGGCAGGTAAAACGATTCATCCGGAAGAACGGCGAGATCGGGTGGGTTGATTCGAGTCAGATTCTGGTCCGCGACTCCGACGGCAACCCGCTGCGATTCATCCTGGCCGGCGGCGACATCACCGCGCAGGAGAAAGCATCCCAGTACGCCCGCAGCCTGATAGAGGCCAGCCTGGACCCGATCGTCACGATCAGCCCGGATGGAACGATCACTGACCTCAATGCCGCGACCGAGCTGGCGACCGGCTACGGCAAAGACGAGCTGCTCGGCAGCGACTTCTGCCAGCACTTCTCCGACCCGGGCCTGGCCCTGGCCGGTTACGAGCAGGCTTTCCAGAACGGCAGCGTGCGCGACTTCGCGCTGGAGCTCCGGCACCGCGACGGGCATCTCACGCCGGTGCTGTACAACGCGTCGGTGTACCGGGACCCGGCCGGGCGCGTGCTCGGGGTGGTCGCCGCGGCGCGCGACGTCACGCAGATCAGGCGCGCGCAGGAGGAACTGCGCGCGTCCGAAGAGCATTTCCGCGGGATCTTCGAGTCCGCGCCGGTCAGCATCGCCGATGTGGCGCCGGCCGGCCAGATCGTCCGGGCCAACCCCGCCATGTGCGCGGTCACCGGCTACACCGCCGGCGAACTGTGCTCCATCCGGGAACGAGACATCGTCCATCCTGACGATCTCGACGCCGAGCTCGCCCGTTCGCGGCGCCTGCGGTCCGGAGAGATCGACAGCTACTCGGCGGAGGTTCGCTACCGGCGAAAGAACGGTGAAGTCGTCTGGCTCGATGTCGGCCGCGCCGTGGTCCGCCGCCGGGACGGCGACCTGCTGATGTTCGTCAGCGTGGGCCGCGACATCACCGCCCAGCGGCACGCCGAAGCCGAGGTCCGGACCCTCAACGCCGAGCTCGAAGCCCGCGTCGAGCAGCGCACGGCCGAGCTGAAGCGGGCGAACAAGAACCTGGAGGCCTTCACCTACTCCGTTGCCCATGACCTGCGAACCCCGCTGCGCGCGCTGAGCGGGTTCAGCGAGGCGCTGCTGGAGGACTACAGCGGCCGTCTGGACGAAACCGGCCGCGGATACGCCACGCGCATCCAGGCGGCGAGCGAGCAGATGGCCGCGCTCATCGACGACCTGCTGCAGCTGTCGCGGGTGTCGCGCGCCGGGATGAGACCCGGACCGGTCGATCTCAGCTCGGAGTTCGCCGCGATCGCCGGCAAACTGCGGTCCCGCGAACCGGGCCGCCGAGTCCGCATCCGCGTCCAGGACGGTGTCCGGGTGACCGCGGACCGCGTCCTCATCCGCACGGTACTGCAGAACCTGGCCGAGAACGCGTGGAAGTTCACCGCCCGGCGGGACGACGCCACCATCGACTTCGGCACCGCAGCCGTCGATGGCGCCGGAATCTGCTACTACGTGCGCGACAACGGGGCCGGCTTCGACCCCGCCTACGCGGGCAAGCTGTTCCAGCCGTTCCAGCGGCTGCACGCCGGCACCGATTTCCCCGGCACCGGCATCGGCCTGGCCACCGTCCAGCGGATCATCGAGCGGCACGGCGGGCGCACCTGGGCCGAGGGCGCAGTCGACAGCGGCGCCACCGTCTACTTCACCCTCGGCGGGCCGGACGCGCGATGAAGGGGCGGGAAGTCAGGTCGGGCCAGCGGGCCTTCCGTCGATTGGCCCGATCCTGCAGAGCGTGCCGGAACGCCGGGAGATTCAACCTCCCGCCGGGGCCATGGCGCGAACGCACTGATGTAGCTTAAAGTAAGAGATTGACTACTTAGAGCTATTGCCGGGAGGCAGGGCCAATCAGGGGATCACCGGGGGAGGAAATGAGATCACCCGATGCGAGTTCCGCGTCGGCTGGGGCGGACCATCAGGATCCGCTCCGGCACTGGTGGCTCGACCGGTCGGTGCTGGCGAAGGGCCTCATTGTGGTCGCCGTCCCGCTGATCATCCTGATCGGCGTCACCTCGGCAAACCTGGTGCTCCAGTCCCACGAGCGTCAGGCGCGCAGCGCCGGCCTGAGGGCCAGGGCCGTCAGCGACACCGCCGAGCAGGTCCTGATCGAGGCGCTGAACGCGGAAACGGGCATCCGCGGTTACGCGGCGACGCGCGACCCGTTCTTTCTTGATCCTTACCGCGTCGCGCTGGCGCGGATGGGCGCAGGCCGAACGTCCTTGCGGGACGCCGCCGCCACGGCAGGTTTCAGCCGCCAGCAGCGGGCGGCGGACGCCACCACAGGTAAGGTGCTCCTCCACCTGGCGCAGCTACGCTCTGCCATCAGCGGCGGCATCTCCGCGGGGGCCGTGGTTCCGCTGCTGAAACGGCAGAAAGTGACCATGGACCTATTGCGCCGCCAGGTCGCCGGCCTCAGCCGGGGCTCAACGGCCCTGCTCAACGGTCAGCGCAATACGATCAGCAGGCTGGAGACGGCGACTGAAGTGCTCGACCTCGCCGCTCTTGTGCTCGGGCTGCTCGCCGGGCTTGCCGGCATCGCCCTGTTCACTGCGGGTATCTCCCGCCGGATCGCCGCGGCCGCCGCGAACGCCGACCGGCTGGGAGCGGGACAGCCGCTGGAACCGGCTGACCGCTCGGCGGACGACATCGGGCGCCTCGCGGACGCACAGGACCGCGCCGCGGCCGAGCTTCGTTCCCGGATGGACGACTTGCACCGGGCCAACCGGAATCTGGAGACATTTACCTATTCGGTCGCCCACGACCTGCGCGCCCCGCTGCGAACGATGGCCGGTTACAGCGACGCGCTGATGGAAGACTGCGCGGACGCTCTCGGCGAGGAGGGCCGGGGGTACGCCGAGCGGATCCAGGCCGCCAGCGGCCAGATGGCGGTGCTTATCGACGACCTGCTGCGCCTTTCGCGCCTGTCGCGGGCCGAGATGCACCTGCAGACGGTCGATCTCGGCGCCGAGGTCACCAGGATCGCCGCGGAGCTCCAGCGCGAGGACCCGGACCGCCGCGTCCATTTCGCCATCCAGCGCCCGGTCCGGGCACAGGCGGACTCCGCCCTGGTCCGCACGGTCCTGCAGAACCTGGTGGGCAACGCCTGGAAGTTCACCTCCGGCCGGGAC
>DATJZH010000404.1:0-13998 GCA_035499215.1 Streptosporangiaceae bacterium
GCTACCCTCGCCTACACCTCGATGCGGCTGCTGCTGTTCATCGCGTCCCTGCTGCTGCTCTACCTGGTCGGCGCCCGCGGGTTCCTCCTTCTCGCGCTGGCGCTTGTGATCAGCGGGATCGTGAGCTTCGTCGTGCTGTCCCGGCAGCGGGACGCCATGTCCGGATCACTCGTCAACTCCGTCCGCGGCTTCCGCACCCGGCTCGACGAGGGCGCCAGGGCCGAGGACGAGGACTGACGGCGCAGGCCCAGCCGCCGCCGGGCCGGTCAGCGCCGGGCCCGGCCGCCGCCGGGCTCAGCCGGCGCCGGGCTCAGCCGCCGCCGGCTGCCAGCCAGCCTCCGGAGGTGAGCAGGCCAAGCACCGCCGCGGCGGCCTCCTGCCGGGTCATCGCCGTGGTGTCGATGACCAGATCGGCGTCCTCGGGTTCCTCGTACGGATCAGAAACCCCGGTGAACTGGCTGATCAGGCCCGCTCGCGCCTGGGCGTAGAGGCCCTTGCGGTCACGGGCTTCGCATACCTCGACCGGCGTGGCGACATGAATCAGCAGGAAATCGCCGACCTCCGACACCATCGCCCTGACCTGGGCACGGGCGGCAGCGAACGGCGCGATAGGCGCGCAGATCGCGATTCCGCCGTGCCGGGCCACTTCAGCGGCGACGAAACCGACCCTGGCAATGTTCAGGTCGCGGTCGGCACGGGAGAAGGTCAGGCCGGCCGAGAGCAGCTGGCGGACCAGATCGCCGTCGAGCAGCGAGACGCGGCGGTCGCCCCGCTCGACCAGCACATCGCGCAGGTCCCTGGCAATCGTGGACTTGCCCGAGCCCGACAGGCCGGTCAGGAACAGGACGAAACCGCGCTCGGAGCGCGGCGGCCGGGCCCGGCGCAGTTCCCTTGCCACGGCGGGCGGCGTGAGCCAGCCGGGAATGTCGGCGCCGGCGTCCAGCAGGTCGCCGAGCTGACCGGCGGACAAGTCTTCCCGTTCGGTGCCGGCCTCGATCAGGGACAGCGGGCGCCAGACGTCGGCCCGAGGGTCATAGGCCCAGTCGCCGGATGGCAGCAACGGGATCGGCACGCCGGGCAGGGACTCCGCCAGGCTGGCATCGGCGCCGAGGGTGGGCGAGGTGTCGGCCATCAGGTGGGTCGCGCCGTACGCCGCCGCCACGATGGCGGCGGCCGCCAGTTCCCTGGCCGGGTCCTGGCTCGGCCCGGTCCCGCGGCGCGCCAGCGGGACCGGGACGACCATGGTGCCCGATGGCAGGCTCTCCGCCGCGGCGAGCACCGCCCGCACCAGGGCCTCGGGCCGGGCGACCACCTCAGCCGGGCCGGCGACGAGCGGAAGGAGCAGCAGGCGCGCCTTCAGCTGCCCGGCCGCGTGCCGCAGCTGGCCGATCAGCCTGCTGTTCAGCGGGCCTCTGGGCGCGAACGCCAGAACCGGGCGGCCGTCGAGCTGCGCCCTGAGTTCCGCCGGGCTCAGCATCAGCCGCCGGAACGAGCCATGCTCGGGCCTGCGCAGGCCCGCCACCGGGCCGGCCAGCCGGATGAGCCCGGCTGGGTCGCGCCCGTCGCCGTTTCCGCAGGCCGCCGATCTCAGCACGCTGACCTGGCCGCGATGCTGGCCCGCCGGGACGGCGGTGCGCTCGGTGATCGTGAGCACAGCCAGCGGGACGCCCTCGGGATCGGCCAGCAGCAGCTGGCGGGCATCGCCCGGTACGGCGCTGGCGGGCAGCTCCAGCGTGACGGGGACTGGCCACGGGGTGCCGTCGGCCAGGGTATCGCGGCCAGTGACAGCGTCGACATCGGCCGCGGACATGAACCCCGCCAGCGGTGCGAGAGCACCGCTGAGCAGCAGCTCGAGATCCCCCAGCTGGCTTTCGCTCAGCACTACCGCGGGCAGCCCGGCAAAGTCAGCCGGGATCCCCGGCGCCTCAGCAGTAACATCCACCACCGTGCCCTCCGTCCGCCGGCTGCGCCCGCACCGCGGCGCACCGGTAACGCTCAGATACTTCCGGTCACGCTCAGGAACTCAAGACCGCTAGGCATGCCCGAGGTTACACCGGTGCCCGGGCGCAGGTCATCGCATTGTGGGCCGGAATCGGGGCTCAGGCGCAGCGCCGCGACCCGGTGCGCTGCTCACAGCACGCGGGCGAACCCGCTCTCCGGCTTGCGGATGACATAGCGGAGCTCATCATGGGTCCAGGCCAGCCTGCCGCCGGAGACCGAAGACACGAACTTGCACGCTGCAAGCAGCCAGGGCGGCCTGTGCTGCGCGGCCGGCCCGCAGGTCAGCCGGCGACAGGCGATCACCAGCCCGCGGCGGCCCGCGAACGACTGTATGCCGCCTGCCGCGGCAAGCGGCTCGTAGATAGCCGGATACGGTCCCGGCTCGCCGGGACGCTGCGCCCGCCAGATCAGCGCGCGCAGCCACCGTGGCAGGACCCGGTCCAGGTAGCCCGCGGCACTCTGGATGTCCGGCAGATGCAGCAGCAGCAGCCCGCCGGGCTTCAGCGCCTCGACCAGCCGGCTGAGCACGAGCTCGGCGTTGCTGATCCGGGCGAGCAGCATCGAGCACTGGATGATGTCCTGGGACCGGGGCACCAGCGGCACGCTGCGCAGGTCGCCCAGGGTGCAGCCGGCCAGCTCCGGCCGGGCCCCGACCGCGGCCCGGCACACCGGGGCGTCGTCGTCGATGCGGCTGACGATGACCTCGCACCCGCTGGCCCGCAGCGCGGCCAGGTCCAGCTCGCGGCCGGCGGTGGTGCAGCCTGCCTGGAGCACCGCGACTGGCAGCTCGCTGCGCTGCGCTGCGTAATCGAGGGCGTAGCGGGTGAAGAGCACGGCGTCGTCGCCGTCAGCGGCAGCCACCGCGAGGCTGCCGCTGCCCGGGGGCTGCCGGGTCGCCGCGCCCGCCCGATGCCGGCCCGGCCGGTCGGGCTCTGCCAGCGCGATGCTGTTCGCGCGCGCCCCGGCCGCTCCGCGCACCCCGCGCACTCCTGCCACGGGGCAATATCGTAGTCCTTCGACTACGCTTAGTCACTGCACGACAGGCCGCGTCGGGTCGGATACTGCGGCGGGAAGCTGCCGGCTGGCCGGTAAACTTTGCGGTGGCCCGCGTTCCTGCGCGCGGCGGCGATACCGGCTCGGCCGGGGCCGATCGGCTCGGCGCGCGGGAGTTCCGTGCTGCTGCTGCCAGACATTGGACACCATGAGCCTCTCCGGTATTCTGCCCGCCGTCGCCGACGACCCCCAGCTGAGCCGTGCTCTGGCGCAGGCCGCCCAGCCCGCGATGGGCGGCGCAGACCTGGTCGGGCCGGCCGCGCTGCGCCCGGTCCTGGCGGCCGTGCTCAGCGGGGCCGCGGGCACCGGTGCCGCGGGCGCCAGTGCCGCCGGCGGCAGGTTCGTCCTTGCCGTCACCGCGACCGCGCGCGAGGCCGAGGACCTGACGGATGCGCTCAGGTCTCTGCTCGGGGAGTCGGCAGCCGCGTATTTCCCGCCCTGGGAGACGCTGCCGCACGAGCGGCTGTCGCCGCGCGCGGACACATCAGGCCGGCGGCTCGCCGTTTTGCGCCGGCTGGCCCACCCCGAACCCGCCGATCCCCGGTCGGGACCGCTCCGGGTGGTCGCCACCCCGGTGCGCAGCGTGCTGCAGCCACTTGTCGGCGGCCTGGGCGAGCTGGAGCCCGTGGCGCTGGCGGCGGGCCGCAGCGCCGACCTCGAGGAGGTGCTCACCCGGCTGGTGGAGATCGGCTACGCCAGGGTCGAGCTGATCGGCCACCGAGGCGAGGTAGCTGTCCGCGGCGGCATCCTCGACGTCTTCCCGCCTACCGACGAGCACCCGGTGCGGATCGAGTTCTGGGGCGACACGGTGGAGGAGATCCGTTCCTTCAGGGTGGCCGACCAGCGCAGCCTCGAAACGGTGCCGGCCATGTGGGCCCCGCCGTGCCGGGAGCTGCTGCTCACGCCGGCCGTGCGGGAACGGGCCAAGGAACTGGCAGCCGGCCACCCCGGTCTCGCCGACGTCCTCGGCAAGCTGGCAGACGGGATCACCGTCGAGGGCATGGAGGCGTTCGCGCCGGTGCTGGCCGATCGGATGGAGCTGCTGCTCGACTCGCTGCCGCCCGGCGCCGTCGTCCTGGCCTGCGACCCGGAGCGGATCAGGACACGAGCGGCCGACCTGGTGGCCACCAGCCAGGAGTTCCTCGAGGCTTCCTGGGTGAACGCCGCCGCTGGCGGCCTTGCCCCCATCGATCTGGGCGCCGCGGCCTTCCGGCCGATCACGGAGGTCCGGGCGGCCGCGGACCGGCTGTCGATCGGCTGGTGGACGGTTACCCCCTTTTCAGCCGACGATAGCGGCGAAACGGAAGATCCCGCCAGCTCAGCCCCGCAGCCGGCTGAGGACGGCGCGGACGATGCCGGGCGCCGTTCGTTTCGCCTGGAAGCGAGCCCGGCGCAGGCCTACCGCGGGGATACCGCGAGGGTGCTGACGGACGTCCGCCGGTGGCTGGCGCGCCAGTGGCGGGTGGTGCTGGTCACCGAGGGCCACGGGCCGGCCCAGCGGCTGGCCGAGCTGCTGCGCGGCGAGGGCCTGGGCGCGAGGGCCGGCGACCTGGACGGCCCGCCGGAGCCCGGCATCGCCAGCGTGGCAACCGGGATGCTCGGCTGCGGTTTCGCCTGGCCTGCGGTGCGGCTTGCCGTGCTGTCCGAGGCCGACCTGGCCGGCCAGCGCGCGAGCGGCGCCAGGGAGCTGCGCCGGATGCCGAGCAGGCGGCGCGGCGGCATCGACCCGCTGCAGCTGTCCGCCGGGGACTACGTGGTGCACGAGCAGCATGGCGTCGGCCGCTATCTGGAGATGACCAGCCGGACCGTGCAGGGCGCGACCAGGGAGTACCTGGTCATCGAGTACGCGCCGAGCAAGCGCGGTCATCCGCCGGACCGGCTGTACCTGCCGACCGATCAGCTGGACGAGGTCACCAGGTACTCGGGCGGGGAGGCGCCGGCGCTGCACCGGCTCGGCGGCGCCGACTGGGCCAGGACCAAGGGCCGGGCCCGCAAGGCGGTCCGGGAGATCGCGGCCGAGCTGATCCGGCTGTACTCGGCGCGCACCGCATCGCCCGGCGTCGCGTTCGGCCCGGATACCCCGTGGCAGCGCGAGCTGGAGGACGCCTTTCCCTATGTGGAGACGCCCGACCAGCTCGCGGCCGTCGACGAGGTCAAGCGCGACATGCAGAAGCCGATCCCGATGGACCGGCTGATCTGCGGCGACGTCGGCTACGGCAAGACGGAGATCGCTGTGCGGGCGGCGTTCAAGGCGGTCCAGGACGGCATGCAGGTCGCCGTGCTCGTGCCGACGACGCTGCTGGTCCAGCAGCACATGGCCACGTTCAGCGAACGGTACGCGCCGTTCCCGGTGACAGTAGCGCCGCTGTCCCGGTTCCAGAGCGGCAGCGAGGCCGCGGCGACCCTGGCCGGCCTCGCCGACGGCACGGTCGACGTGGTGATCGGCACCCACCGGCTGCTGTCCCCGGAGACACGCTTCAAGAAGCTGGGCCTGGTGATCGTCGACGAGGAACAGCGGTTCGGCGTCGAGCACAAGGAGTACCTGAAGCGGATGCGCACGCAGGTCGATGTGCTGTCGATGTCGGCCACCCCGATTCCGCGCACGCTGGAGATGGGCGTGGCCGGGATCCGGGAGATGTCGACGATCCTGACGCCGCCCGAGGAACGCCACCCGGTGCTGACCTTTGTCGGGCCGTACGATGAGAAGCAGATCGCGGCGGCGGTCCGGCGCGAGCTGCTGCGCGACGGCCAGACCTTCTTCGTGCACAACAGGGTCTCCTCCATCAACAAGGTCGCCGCGCGGCTCGCCGACCTGGTACCCGAGGCCCGGATCGGGGTCGCGCACGGCCAGATGAACGAGCACATCCTCGAGAAGATCATGGTCGACTTCTGGGATAAGAACTACGACGTGCTGGTGTCGACCACCATCGTCGAGTCCGGCCTGGACATCCCGAACGCCAATACCCTCGTCGTGGACCGGGCCGATGCTTACGGGCTGTCGCAGCTGCACCAGTTGCGCGGCCGCGTCGGCCGCAGCAGCGAGCGCGGCTACGCGTACTTCCTGTTCCCGCCGGAGAAGCCGCTCACCGAGACCGCGCACGAGCGGCTCGCCACCGTGGCCCAGCACACCGAGATGGGCGCCGGCATGTACGTCGCGCTCAAGGACCTGGAGATCCGGGGCGCGGGCAATCTGCTCGGCGGCGAGCAGTCCGGGCACATCGCCGGGGTGGGGTTCGACCTGTACGTGCGGATGATCGGCGAGGCCGTCCGGGAGATGCGCGGGGACGGCCCGGCCGAGAAGCCGGAGGTCCGGATAGAGCTGCCGGTCGACGCGCACATCCCGCACGGGTACGTGCCGGGGGAGCGGCTGCGGCTCGAGGCCTACACGCGGATCGCCGCGATCGACTCGGCGGCTGATATTGCCGCTGTCCGCGACGAGCTGGCTGACCGGTACGGCCCGCTGCCCGGGCCGGTGCAGAATCTGCTTGCGGTGGCGCGGCTGCGGGCCGGAGCCCGCCGGGCCGGCCTCACGGACATCACCCAGCAGGGCAACCACATCAGGTTCTCGCCGGTCGAGCTGCCCGAGTCGCGGCAGGTCCGGGCGCAGCGGCTCTACCCGAGGACGCTCTACAAGCCGGCGGTGCGTACGATGCTGGTACCGGTGCCGAAGGCGGTGCCCGGCACGCGCGCAGGGTCAGGGTCGGGCAGCACGCGGGCGGGCACCGGCGGGTCAGTGTCCCTGGGTGCTCCCTCGCTCCGCGATACCGAGCTGCTGGCCTGGTGCGAAGAGCTCATCGAGGCGCTGCTGGGCGGGACCAGCGCGGCCGGGCAGGCGGCCGCGCAGAAGCAGGCAGCATCCGGGCCGGACGCTGGTCCGGCGGGAAGGCCGGAAGCTGGCCCGGCGGGAAGGTCAGCATCAGGAAGCTCAGCCGCGAAGAACTCAGCATCAGGCCGCTCAGCGGCAGGGAACTCAGCATAGGGAGGAACATCGTCGTGCCCCGCACCTCGGTGAAGTTGGCCGCCGCCGCGCTCACTGCCGGTGTCGCGGTATCGGCGTGCGGATCAGTTCAGGTGGGCGCCGCTGCCGTCACCGCCAGCCAGCGGATCTCTTCCGCTACCCTCGCCGCCCAGGTGGCCAACCTCGACTCTGCGTACCAGGCGGACCGGCGGAAGCTGCAGATCTCGCTGGCGGCCGCGCAGATGCCGCGCCAGGTACTGAGCTGGCTGCTGCGGTTCCAGGTACGGGACAGGCAGGCGCAGCGGGCCGGAATCAGCGTGACCGACGCCGACGTCCAGCGGGCGCTGGCCGCGCTCACCGCGGCGGTCAAGCAGCAGAGCCCGACTGCCACGCTGCCGGAGGTGGCCGTGGCCAACGGCATCCCGCCTGATCTGCTGCCTGAGCTCGGCAGGTACCAGGCCATCGAGACGGCGCTGCTGAGGCGCCTCGACGGCGGCAAGACGCCGACGGCAGCTTCCGCGCTGCAAGCGCTGCAGGCGCAGTTCACCAGATCGCAGTGCCTGGCATCCAAGAGCCTCGATATCAAGGTCAACCCGCAATACGGCGCGCTTGACTACAGCCAGATCACCGTCATCGCGGCGCCGACGACGCTGTCGGCCCCGCCGTCGTCGCCGGCCTCGTCCCCGGCACCCCAGCTGAAGCCGTCCTGCTAGGCGCGCCGGTGACGCACAGCGAGCCGGGCCCTTCCGGGGAGCGCGCCGCCGGGGAGCGCGCCGCCGGGGAGGCTGCGCCGCGGGGCATCCGGCTGCTCGATCTCGTCGCTGTCATGGACCGGCTGCGCACCGAATGCCCCTGGGACGCCAGGCAGACGCACGAGTCGCTGGCGCCGTACCTGCTGGAGGAGACCTACGAGGCGCTTGATGCGCTGGCGGACGGCGATCAGATCGCGCTGCGCGAGGAGCTTGGCGATGTCCTGCTGCAGGTGCTGTTCCACGCCCGGATCGCGTCCGAGCGGACCGGCCCGGCTGGCTACACCATTGACGACGTGGCCGACGGCATCGCCGGCAAGCTGGTGCGCCGGCACCCGCACGTCTTCGCTGACGTGACCGTCGCCGGAGCCGACGAGGTCAAGCAGAACTGGGATGCGATCAAGGCCGCCGAGCGCGCCGAGGCCGGTGGCGGCCCTGGCTCGGTCACCGACGGCGTCCCGATGGCGCAGCCTGCCCTGTCGCTGGCCGCCCAGCTGCAGCGCCGCGCGGCCCGGGCCGGCGCGCCCGACGAGCTCGCCGACCTCACGCTTCCGGTTGGCCAGGAAGTAGCCGGCAGCCGGAACGGCTCGGTCAGTGACGTCGGGGCACAGCTGTTCGCGCTGGTGGCTAGCGCACGGGAGGCCGGCCTGGATCCCGAGCTCGAGCTTCGTGCCGCCGCCCGCGTCTACCGGGACCGGCTGCTGACCTGGGAGCGGGCCCGCCCCGGGCCGGCCGCCGGCTAAAGGTGTCGGCGTGCCCCCTGCCCTAACCGGTAGCCGCTCCACTAGGCTCCAAAGTGGCTATTGCCAGTCCAGCACCGTCCGGTCCCAGCGTCGGGAGTCTTACCATGGCCTCAATTGAAGGCATCTTTGCCAGGCAGATCCTCGATTCGCGCGGCAATCCCACGATCGAGGTCGAGCTGGTGCTCGATGACGGCAGCGTGGGCCGTGCCGGCGTGCCTAGTGGCGCCTCCACCGGCGCGGCCGAGGCGGTCGAGCTCAGAGACGGCGGCCCGGAATACGGCGGCAAGGCCGTCGGGAAGGCCGTTCAGGCAGTGATCGACGAGATCCAGCCCGAGCTGATTGGTTTCGATGCCGACGATCAGCGGCTGGTGGACCAGGCTCTGATCGATCTGGATGGCACGCCCAACAAGTCCCGGCTGGGCGCGAACGCGATCGTCGGGGTCAGCATGGCGGTCGCCAGGGCCGCCGCCGACTCGGCTCAGCTGCCACTGTTCCGCTACCTGGGCGGGCCGAATGCGCACGTGCTGCCGGTGCCGTTGATGAATATCCTCAACGGCGGCGCGCACGCGGACAACAACGTCGACATCCAGGAGTTCATGATCGCGCCAGTCGGCGCCGCCACCGTCGCCGAGGCGGTTCGCTGGGCCGCGGAAACCTATCACGCGCTCAAGTCCGTGCTCAAGCAGCATCATCTCAACACCGGGGTCGGCGATGAGGGCGGCTTCGCCCCGGATCTGGCGAACAACAGGGCCGCCCTCGACCTGATCATCGAGGCCATCAAGGCGGCAGGTTTCACGCCCGGCCGGGATGTCTCCCTCGCGATGGACGCGGCCGCGACCTCCTTCTTCGCGGACGGCGCGTACACCTTCGAGGGCAGCCAGAAGAGCGCCGCCGACTTGACCAGGATTTTCGCCGAGTGGCTGGATGCCTATCCGATCGTGTCCCTGGAAGATCCGCTGGCTGAGGACGACTGGGCGGGCTTCCAGTCGCTGACCGCTGAGCTCGGCGACCGAGTGCAGATTGTCGGCGATGACATTTTCGTGACCAATCCCGAGCGGCTGCGCCGCGGGATTGCCGAGCGCACCGCCAACTCGCTGCTCGTCAAGCTGAACCAGATCGGCACGGTGACCGAGACGCTCAATGCCGTCTCGATAGCCCACCGCAGCGGGTTCACCTGCCAGATCAGCCACCGGTCGGGCGAGACTGAAGACACCACGATCGCCGATCTCGCGGTGGCCACGAACTGCGGTCAGATGAAGACGGGCGCGCCCGCGCGAACGGAGCGAGTGGCCAAGTACAACCAGCTGCTGCGGATCGAAGAGCGGCTCGGCGACGCTGCCTCCTATGCGGGATGGGCCGCGTTCCCGCGGTCATCGGCTGGCGGGGCATGACGGATCCGGCTGGCGGGCGCCTGCCGCCCGCGCGGCCCAGGCTCACCAGCCGGGCTGCCGTGCTGGCGATCGTGGTGTGCGCCATCGCGCTCAGCCTGGCGTACCCGGTCCGGGAGTATCTCTCCGAGCGACGTCAGGTCGACCAGCTGGAGGGACAGCGGCAGGAGATCAGCGTCCAGCTGAAGCACCTCCGGGCGCAGTATTCGCTGCTGAACAATCCCGCTTACATCGAGCAGCAGGCGCGGGACAAGCTGCATATGTGCGCAGCCGGGCAGACCTGCTACGTGATCATCGACGGCAGGCCCCGGGCGGGCGTCACGGCGTCCGGGGCGGCGGCTGGCTCGCCCTGGTACAAGCGGGTCTGGGCCTCAGTGCAGCAGGCGGACGGAAAGCCGGCCCGGTGACGTCCGACGGTCCGGCTGCCCGGCCGGACCTCCGGGCGCCCGGCCCCGGGAGCCCCGGCCCCGGGAGCCCCGGCCCCGGGAGGCGAGGCCTCGGTACCCGCGGCATCTGGCCGGCTGGCCCGGCGCGGCCGGCGCCCGCGGACGTGGCGCCCGCGGACGTGGCGCCCGCCGACCTGGCGGCCGTCCGCCGCCAGCTTGGCCGGCCGCCCCGTGGGGTGCGGGCGGTCGCGCACCGCTGCCCGTGCGGCCTGCCCGACGTCGTGGAGACAGCGCCGCGGCTGCCCGACGGGACCCCGTTCCCGACGCTGTACTATCTGACCTGCCCGCGGGCAGCAGCGGCTGTCAGCCGGCTGGAGGCCCGCGGGACCATGCGTGAGATGACGGCGCGGCTGGCCGCCGACCCCGACCTGCGGGCGGCCCACCTCAATGCCCATCGTGACTACCTGGCCAGGCGCGACGCCGCGGGACGGGCGGTCGGCGCCGAGCCGCTGCCGCCCGCGGCCGGCAGCGCCGGCGGCATGCCGGACCGGGTGAAATGCCTGCATGCCCTGACCGCCCACGAGCTCGCGGTGCCCGGCGCCAATCCGCTCGGGCGGCAGGCCATCGCGGCGGCCGGGCCGTGGTGGCAGGCGGGATCATGCGTGGCGGCTCCGCGGTGACCGGGGATCCTCCCCGGCGGGTCGCGGCGATTGACTGCGGCACTAACTCGCTCCGGCTGCTGATCGCCGATGTGGACGCCGGGCGCGCGCTTGCCGACGTGGATCGGCGGATGGATATCGTCCGGCTCGGTCAGGAGGTGGACGCCACCGGCCGGCTTGCCCCCGAGGCGCTGGCCAGGACTTTCCGCAAGCTTGCCGGGTATGCGAAGGCGATCAAGGACTCCGGGGCGAGCTCAGTCCGGATGGTGGCGACGAGCGCGACCCGAGATGCCGCGAACGCTGACGAGTTCGCACGCGGCGTTACCGAGCTGCTCGGCGTCGCTCCCGAGGTGATCAGCGGCCGGGAGGAGGCGTTCCTGTCCTTCATCGGCGCTACGGCCGAGCTGACCGGGCCGGGGGCAGGCGAGCTAAGCAGGCCGGCTGCCGCGCCGCTGCCGCCCTATCTGGTCGTCGACATCGGCGGCGGGTCTACCGAGTTCGTGCTCGGCGGCACAGCGGGGCCCGGCGGGGCGGCGGGGCCCGGCGGGGCGGCGGGGCCCGGCGGCGAGCCGATCGCGCCTGATCCGGCGGACCTTGCCGCCTTGTCGACGAACATCGGCTGTGTCCGCCTCACCGAGCGCCATCTGCACTCCGACCCGCCGGCGCCAGCCGAGATCGAGGCGGCGACCGCGGACATCGACGCGGCCCTGGCGACCGTCGCGGCGAGTATTCCGGTGGCGAGCGCCCGGACGCTGGTCGGGGTGGCCGGCTCGGTCACGACGCTGACGGGGATCGCCCTCGACCTGCCGGCCTATGACGGTGCCAGGATTCATCACGCGCGTGTCTGTGCGCCCAGGATCCACGAGGTAACCCGCAACCTGCTCACCCAGACGCGCAGTGAGCGCGCCGGGATCGCGGTGCTGCATCCCGGCCGGGTGGACGTGATCGCGGCTGGCGCGCTCATCCTGGACCAGATCGTGACGCGCTTCGGCTTCGCCGAGATGGTTGCCAGCGAGCACGACATTCTTGATGGCATCGCCTGGTCGATCGTGACCGGCGGCCGCTAGCCGGGCCGGCCGACGATGCCAGCCGCCGGGCCGCGGGCCGCCGGGCCCAGTCCCGTCCCGCCGGGCACAGGCTGGCCGGAAGACCCGGCAACTGCCGCGACCCCGGTGGCGGCCGGAGCGGCCGAGGTCGCCGCGCTGGCCGCCGCGGCAGGGAGCCTGCACGACCTTGCGGCGCGGGAGTCGGTCTGCCGGGCATGCCCGCGGCTGGTGGAATGGCGCGAGCACGTCGCGGCAGCCAAGCGGCACTCGTTCCGGGCAGAGCGGTACTGGGGTCGGCCGGTGCCTAGCTGGGGGACTGACCGGCCGCGGGTTCTCATCGTCGGCCTGGCGCCGGCTGCACACGGCGGAAACCGCACCGGCCGCGTCTTCACCGGCGACCGCAGCGGGGACTTCCTGTTCGCTTCGCTCTGGCGGTGCGGGCTCGCCGCCCAGCCGACGTCCGAGACGGCCGGGGACGGCCAGCGGCTGATTGCCGCGCGGATGACGGCAGCCGTCCGGTGCGCGCCGCCGGAGAACAAGCCCACGGTGGCCGAGCGGGACGCCTGCGCCCCGTGGCTGGCCGCGGAACTGGCCCAGCTGCTGGCCGGCGACCTGCGGGCCATTGTGTGTCTCGGTCATTTCGCCTGGCAGGCGGTATGGCAGCAGCTTGCCGCGGCAGGCCTGCTGGTGCCGCGTCCCCGTCCGGCGTTCGGTCATGCCATGGCGGCGGTCGTGCCGGTGCCGGGCGGCACCGGGCCGGCCCCGGCGCCGGGGGGCCTGCTCGTGCTCGGCTGCTATCACCCCAGCCAGCAGAACACGTTCACCGGCCGGGTCACCGGCGGCATGCTGGACGAGGTATTCGGGCGAGCCCGCGAGTACGCTCAGCTGTGACGGCGGCGACCCGAGCAACGGTGCGATTACGGAGCGTAATATTGGTGGCAGAATGGTCACTCGCAGTATCTTGCGCGCTGGTCGGCGCAATTAAATAGACGACATTAGGCGCCAAATAGCCCCACACCAATCAGCTAATGTGGATTAACCTCAAGGGTGCGAGGTATTATCACCAAGCCCCCGTAGCCCAAGGGAAGAGGCCGGCCCCCTAAAAGGGTCCCCAGTTGTCGGTTCGACTCCGACCGGGGGTACTCATTGGGCGATGCGCTGCGCAACTCTCAATTGCCATAGTCTCGGTGGAAACAATAATACCCTAGGATAGACAATGAGTGTTATGTAAAACTCCCCTTGCTCAAGTCCCTGACATGCGAAGATGCGTGAGAGAAGCCGGGTTTTGCCTAAGCCTCCATAAGCCTTGCCTGCAAACGATTGTCGCACCTCGCTAGCCAGCCCTATATCAGGTAAATCGGCATATTTCATCGATGTATACCGTGGGCAATATGTTTGCCCCTCGGGTAACGCGGCTTCCCGGCCGGGGTCGCATCGCCCGAAGCCCCGGGCTTGACTACCACGACGCCACGTAACCGTCTGGTCGCAGTCGGGTTACGCGCAGCGAAGCGAAAAACGGCGCGCCGGGACCAGGACGGCTGGCTGGTACGGGCCGCGTGAACGGGCCGGGCCCGGCTGACCCGGACAGAGCGGCTGCTAGGGCCGAGCGAGGGGCGCAGCAAATCCTCGCCCGGGCGGAGCCGACGGGTGCCGTGCGGAACGAGCGCGTCAGGCTCCGTTGAGCCGCAGTCGCCTGCGCATCTCGTACTCGTGCACGATGGCGTAGGCGTACCCGCAGGAGATGCCGGCGTCGTCGGCCAGCCAGTGCGCCCGCTCTTCGCGGCGCAGGAACGCGGGGCCAGATTCGAGGCGGTGAAACCACTCAGCGAGGTCGCGGCCGGTGACGACCGGGATGCGTGCGATGAGGCTATCGTGCAGGTTCGGCGAGTGGATCAGCGACAACTGGCACCTCCATGGAAGCTCCTCTTGTCCTGAGGGTGCCTTATCGAAAGCTGCGTGGCAACCCCCAAGTAGTAACCAGTTGTTCAGCTGAGCCGCTCGAAGATCATCGCCAT
>DATJZH010000405.1:0-3652 GCA_035499215.1 Streptosporangiaceae bacterium
CTGTCGCGGCTACTGGCGTGCCATCGCCATGCGCATCTCGCTTTCGGTGTCGGTGATGAGGTCGCCGGACAGGTCGACGGTGACGGCGCGCAGGATGCCGGTGAACCGGAACGGCGACTGGTAGTCGGGCGTGACCGGGGATCCGGGATTGGCGCCGCAGGTCAGCCCGCCCGGGTTGAACGCGACGGGCGTGGTGACCGGGAACTCTGCCTGCCCGACTAGCTGCCCGTCGACGTACAGCTGCGCCCGGCCCGGGGAGCCTTTGCCCTGAGCAAAGTCTGGTTTCCCGGTGGGCTCGAACTCAAAGCGCAGCTGATGCCGGCCCACCGGCACGGCGTCCGCCGATGACACCCGGTACAGCGCGCGCCGCACATAGTTGTGGACATACTGAAGCCTGCCGCCGGCTAGATAGAACGACCAGCCCCCGACGCCGGTGCCCTGGCTGAGCAGGACGCCTTCCGCGCCGCCGGCGGGGATGTCCACGTCGGCGGTGATGGCGTGCGGGCGGTTCAAGATCCTGGGCCCGACCGCGGCCGGGACGGTCTGGGTGCCTGGCCGGTAGGTGTAGCTGGTCCGTGCCCCGGCGATCTGCGGCCGCTCGGTGATCAGCCGCTCCAGGGCGCTGCCGTCGAGCGGCAGCACGTTGTACTTGCCGGCCTCCACGTACCATTGCGTGATCATCTCGATGAGCTTGTCCCGGTGCTGCAGGGCGAGGTCGTGGTTCTCGGCGGGGTCTTCAGCGACGTGGTAGAGCTCCCAGTGGCGCGCGTCGAGGTCGGTCAGGGTGTCGGCGGAGATCGGCGCGCCGAACCCCTTGCCGGCCTCGGCGAATGAGGGCCCTGGCCACGGGCACACGGCCCGCCAGCCGTCGTGGTCGATGGCGCGGTGGCCGAACATCTCGAAGTACTGCGTGTGGTGCCGGGTCGGGGCGTCCGGGTCGTCGAAGGTGGGGGCGAAGCTGACGCCGTGGATCGGGGACTGGGTCACGCCCCTGATCGCCGCGGGCGGCTCAGCATCGAGCACGTCGAGAATGGTCGGGACCATGTCGATGATGTGCGCGTACTGCGGCCGGACCTCGCCGCGTGCCCTGATGCCGTCCGGCCAGGACACGACGAACGGGTCACAGGCGCCGCCCCGGTAGGTCTCCCGCTTCCACCTGCGGAACGGCGTGTTGCCTGCCCAGGTCCAGCCCCACGGGTAATGGTTGAAGGTAGCCGGGCCGCCGAGCTCGTCGATCGCCCGGAGGCTGTCCTCCAGCGGCTCGGGAGCGTTGTTGAAGAACTGCAGTTCGTTGGTCGTGCCGGTCGGCCCGCCCTCAGCGCTTGCCCCGTTGTCGGACACCACCATGATCAGCGTGTTGTCGAACTCGCCCGTCTCCTTCAGGAAATCGAGCAGCCGGCCGACCTGATGGTCAGTGTGGGACAGGAACCCGGCGAACACCTCCATCATCCGGGCGGCTAGCCGGCGCGCCTGCGGGGCCAGTGACTCCCAGTCAGGGACGTCGGGATCGCGGCGGGACAGCTCGGCATCGGCCGGCATGATGCCGAGTTTCTGCTGCCGGTCGAACACGCGCTCGCGGTAGGCGTCCCAGCCGTCGTCGAACTGCCCGGCGTACCGGTCCGCCCACTCCTTCGGAACGTGGTGCGGCGCGTGCGTGGCGCCCGGGCAGAAATGCAGGTAGAACGGCTTGCCCGGGGCGACCTGCTGAGCGTCGGCGATGAACTCGATCGCCTTGTCCGCCAGGTCAGCGGTCAGGTGATAGCCCTGCTCCGGGGTGCCGGGCGGCTCGACCTGATGGTTGTCGTAGACCAGGTCGGGATACCACTGGCTCGTGTCACCGCCGAGAAATCCGTAGAACCGCTCGAAGCCCCGTCCCAGCGGCCAGCGGTCGAACGGCCCGGCGGCCGACTCGAACTCCGACGGCAGCAGATGGTATTTGCCGACCATGTACGTACTGTATCCGCGCTGCAACAGCATTTCCGACAAGAACCCGTTCTCGAAAGGGATGCTGCCGTTATAGCCGGGGTAGCCGGTCGCCAGCTCGTTGATCGCCGCCGTCGCGTTCGCATGATGGTTGCGCCCGGTGATGATGCACGAGCGTGATGGCGAGCACAGGGCAGTGGTGTGCATGTTGCTGTACCGGAGGCCGCCCGCGGCGAGGCTGTCGATGTGCGGGGTCGCGATCGGGCTGCCATAACAGCCGAGCTGACCGAACCCCGTGTCATCCAGCACGATGAACAGCACGTTCGGCACGCCCGGCGCCGCACGCAGCGGGCGCGGCCAGGCGGGGCTCGACTCCTGCGCCGTGCGCCCGATCACACCGGGGAACGCCGTGCCCGGCTCGTATTCCGTCAGCGCCATCTGCCCTCCATCTCTCGGACCGGCAGCCGGCCCTGTGGGTGCACAGTAAACGCCAGACCGAGCGGGCTTTGATCACCCGCCACGGATGAATAATCCAGCCAGCGGGGAGATGAGATGTCCGGCTCCCACGTCGGCAGCGTGCCGAGCGCCGACGGCGGCCGACGCCGCATCAGGGCCGTTCGCGGTCGAGGGGTCCGCGGCAGTGCCCCCTGCCTTGTCCCGGGATTCTCACGGTCCGTGGCAGCTTGGCCGGCGGCCTGCTGATCCGTGCCGAGGGCGTGCCCCACGGGTTTGAGGGCGTGCCCTATTTTCACGGGTTCACGTCGGCCATACGCTCCCTTTTATGCCCGCCAAGACGGCCGATACAACGTGTTCTCCCCCAGCAGCGATTCGGGCGCGGGGCCGCACGGACATCCGGCGTCGATGGGCAATGGCGCATGGACGGAGCACCCGCGCGGCCGCTTCCGGTCGAGCCTTGCGGTAAGATCCGCTCCTGTCGTCCACGTGTCGCAGCGTGGCGCGGCCACCGGCGGTGCGGCAGCAGCAGGCACACCCGGATCCGCCGTTCCCGACCACGACCATCAACTGCCATGGAGGAGCCCATATGGCCGTCAGACGAGCAGCCAAGCCAGCAGCCGAGGCAGCGGCCGAGCCGGCCGCCGAGGCCGCGGCCAAGCCGGCCGCCAAGCCGGCACGCAAGCCGGCCGCCAAGGCCGCGGCCGAGCCAGCCGCCAAGGCCGCAGCCGAGCCAGCCGCCAAGGCCGCAGCCAGGCCCGCCAGGGCCGCGGCCGAGCCGGCCGCCAAAGCCGCAGCCAAGCCGGCCGCCAAGGCACCGCGCAAGCCTGCCGCCAAGGCGGCAGCCAGGCCCGCCAAGCCGGCTGCGGCGCCGGCCGCGAAGGCAGCAGCCACCCCGATGCCTGAGGCAGCAGCCACCCCGGCCGCCGAGGCAGCAGCCACCCCGGCCGCCGAGGCAGCGGTGCCGGCCGCCGAGGCACCAGCCGAGACCCGCATCGTCGACGTCACCTTCACGCTTCCCGCGGACGTTCAAGCCGACAGCGTGGCATTGTGCGGAGATTTCAACCAGTGGTCGGTCGAGAGCGTCAGGCTCCAGCGCGACGATGACGGCTTCTGGCGGACCACCGTCGCCCTCCAGCCGGGCCGCAGCTACCGCTACCGGTATCTGCTCGACGGCGAGCGCTGGGAGAACGACTGGCAGGCCCACGAGTATGCCCCCAACCCGTTCGGCGGTGACGACTCGATCATCCTCGTCGAATGACCGGCAGGCACCTGA
>DATJZH010000406.1:0-17291 GCA_035499215.1 Streptosporangiaceae bacterium
GGGACCCACACCAGGAGCGCTGGAAAGCGCGAAGCCCCGGCCGCTAGCGTGCCGGGGCATCGAGCACAGGATCTCGCCGCGAGAGCTTGCCGGCCTTAAGCGAGCGTCCTCACACACCACCGCCCGAAGGCGGCCGTCTGGCATGCCGACCTCAGGCGTGCCCGAGATCTGGAGCCCAGGATAACTCACGCCTCTGCCGTTTCCCCAGCATGCGCCGATCCAGCTGCTGCGGCGTGCCGGCCGGCGGGCAGACCCCGGCGGTCCGCACCGCGCACGCGGCCGCAGGCCGGGCCCGCCGATGCGGGCCTGGCCACGACGCGCGCCTGCGGCCGCCGCACGATCCCTGCGATACCGGCTGAGCCCGCCCGGCGGGCTTCCCGGCGTGCGCCGGCTGCCAGGCCGGCGCGGGCAGGCTCAGCGCGCCGGGTGCGGGCTGCCTTCCTGCCAGGAAAACGACACGCCGGGCCGGCCACCAGGGTCCGCTGCCCCGGCAGGCGGGTCGGCGAGGATAACTCCCGATTACCCGCAGGCTGCCCTCAGGAGGCGCCCCTAAGACCAGGAAAGCGCTCCCCCGCCGGGGGGAAGCGCATCACAACTCCATCCGCCCGAGCCCGTCAGCCGAAGGTTGCCAGCCAGAACACTGACGGCGCTCAGATCACCATCCGGAGATGAACATACATCGTCCTCCGGCTGGAGCGCCACGCCCTCGTCACGACACGCCGGGCGGGTCATCCGGCCATCCGCAGCGATCCGGGCCGCGCCTGCCCGGCGGCCAGCCCGGGATTGCCCGCGCCATCCCCGCCGGATCGCGGCGGGCACCCTCGCAGCGGGCTTTCCTGGCCGCTCTCCTCCGCGATCCGGAGCTCGCCGGGATCCGCGAGGATGCCCGCCGCAACGTGCTTGAATGCGCCCGGGTCTGGGCCCGGTTCGCTGCATGGGCCGGCCCGGACAAGATGACGACCAGGCCGGGCCGGGCCCGCCTGTGCGAGCTGGTCCGCTCAGACCGGCGCCGGCCGCGCTGCCCGAAGTGCAGGGAAGGCGACCGGGAGCACAGCCACCCGCTGTCTGAGACCTCCTACAAGCGCGCCAGGGCGTGGCTGCAGGAGCGGGGCTGGCTCGGCGTGGTGGAAGAGGGAACTACGCCGCAGTTCTCCCCCGCTGTCCTGACAGACCTGGACGGCCAGAACACCGCTGCCCGGTATGTCCTGTGCGTGCCATTCCGGAAACGAGAGACCAGGATTGCCGATTGTGCTGACCCGGCAATTGGCCCCCCTACTGGCTTCCGGAGGAAGCCTGGTAAAGCCCCTCGCGCGCGAGACGCTCAACAGGGGAAAGTCAAGCCCGAGAAGGCCTGCCCTCCGGGCAGACCGCCTAGTGTCCCGCATCCGGCTGCGGAATTCCCCACGAGGAAAAACCCGGAAACCCGCACCGAGAGGCTAGCGGCGGCCGAGGCTCTGCGAGGTCAGTCGCGTTTGCTGGCGGTGCTGTCGCCTGAGCATCTCCGGCATCTGTGCCGCGTGCTGTTCGCCGCGGGCTGGTCACCGGCTGACATCCTGTACGCCCTCGAGCACGCCCCCGGCGGCCGCCAGTACGGCTACACCGCGAGTGTCCGGCACGTGGCGGGCTGGGTGCGCTTCCGGCTGTCAGCGTGGCTCGGCCCCGATAGCACTCCCCTGCCGTCCCGCGGCCAGCTCGCCGCGGCGCAGCGGGCGGCTGCCAGGGCCGAGCAGGAATCCCGCCGCCGCGAAGCCGAGCTGGGCGCTCAGCGTTCAGCGGGAATCGACGTGGCCGAGCGGGTGGCCGAGCTCCGGGCGATCGTCACGAGCCAGCGGCGGGCCGCGCGGCAGGCCAGGCCAGCGAACGGCTCACCAGGAAACGGCAGACTGGCGTAGCCCTTTCCTCAGGTCGTTCCGGTCAGCTCCGGGGAACGGCCCGGCAGAAAGAGCCACGGCCCGCGCGGATCAGCCTGGCCCCCGGCGGACTACGGACAGCTCGCCCGGGCTGGTAAGGCCGCAGCCGGGGTCACCGTGAGAGTCAGCGCACGGCCTATTTCCGATGGCGGAATTGCCCACGGCCGGACCGCTCCACCTCTGGACAACTCCGGTTCGGCCGCAAGCGTGGCCGGACGCCAGCCAGGGCGAATGCTTCAGCGAGTTACGGGCGTTGAGGAACAACGGAACGAAAAGTAGTCACGCCAACGAGCTCCGGCCGGGGGCCCGGCTTGGCGTGACTGGGGGTCTAGCGGCCTGCGGGCCAGGGCGCGGATGGCCTGGCAGCGGGCCGAGCGTGACCCTGAGGGCCGAGGCCGGTGACCTGGAGCGCGGGACGGTGCAGGAACCGGCCGCGAATGATCTGCCGTCACGGGCTGTCCGTAGCTTCCAGCGAAAAAACAACGTTAAGGGGTTGATCTATTGCATCGGTCGGGCCAGTCCTGGCATCTGGTTAGTGTTGCAGGCGGCGACTGAATGTCGGCGGCGTAGCTTGAGCAGCAACCGAACGGCCTGTGGCGGCAGCGGCCCATGGGGAACATCGCAACGACGACGGCGCTAATCCGGCTCACTTCCAGCCCCGTTACCGCCAATGAGCATTCCATTGTTCCCGATGGGGCCGCTCTCGGCTGCATCATGTAGGTCATGAGCAGCACACCCCTTTGGCTACCGCTGGCCTCCGCTGGCATAGCCGTGCTCGGGACTCTCGGCGGCGTGCTCATCACGCAGCGGTCAGCCGATCGTCGTGAGGCCAAGACCTGGGAGCGGGAACGAAAAACAGAACAAGAGGATCAGTGGATTGCGGATCGGCGGTCGTATTACCTGCCGCTGCGGGAAGCGGCCCATGACCTCAAAACGCGGCTGGAGGAGCTGGCGAAGACCTACCGAGGTGAGTCACCGGTATTCAAGCCGGAAAGCCTGTCGGCCGACTTCCGGGAACTGTATCTGCTCTCCCCGGCTCCGATCGCGGAACTGTACGGCGCCGACCCGAACCAGCCCCGGCGTGACGATCACGCGGTGCAACGGCTGCGGACACGGATGTGCCGGGAACTGAACTTCGCCACCAGCACCGTCTACCGCGCGGCCCGCTTCCTGGCGTGGGCCCAGGTGAACCGCCGGCTGCTCGATGAGGGCCGGAACAACCTGCCCGCCCAGCCCGCCAGCCAGCTCCGCGACCAGCTTGCGGCAGTATCCGAAGACCTGCAGGGCCGGACTGGGGCAGGGTTGCCGATCGAACAGCAGGAGTCCATCGGGGAGATGATGCTCACTCCCGACGGCCGCGTGATTACCCAGTTCGAGTTCCGCCGACGCCTGCTGGAGCTGCCCGGGTGGGAGCAATACACGGCGCTGCTGACGTTCTTCATCACCGAGGACGACAACATCGAGGCCCGCCCGAACGCCGCCCGATTCGCCCCCAAGGTAGACAACGAGGTCCTGGCCACGATCACCGCCCTGTGTACCCTGATCGCCAGTCTGGATCAGATCACCACTCTCGACGAGCCGCACCCGGATCAGCAGATTGAACTGCGGCCGTGTCCCCCGCCCTGGATACCCCGTTAACCTGCCCCGACCTGGACGTTGCGGAAACACTGATCCAGGCGGGCAGCCAAGATGGAGTGCCGGTCAGCTCCGGGGACCGGCCCGGCAGGAAGAGCCGCGGCCGCGCGGATCAGCCCCAGCCCCGGCGGGACTACGGACAGTTCGCCGGGCTGGTAAGGCGCAGCCGGGGATCACCGCGAGAGTCAGCGCCAGGCTCCCCGATTTCCGATGGCGGAATTGCTCACGGCCGGACCACCCGGCCTCTGGACAACTCCGGTTCCGGACCGGCCGGAAGTCCGCTGAACGCCCCCCAGGGCGTGCGCCAGCAAGTTACCGGCGAGGACGGCCGCGGCCGGACTGCTGCACGGGCTCCCGTGCAGCGAGGAGATCAGTGATCTGCTCTGGCGTCATCGCATCCCGGAGCCGGTCGAGTGCAAGGCGCACGACAGAACTCCGGCTGATGACCTTCCGGCCGCCGCGGCGTACGTTCGCGTACTCGCATTCGCTGAGCCACAAGTCGTTCCTGCTGTCCAGCCACACCTGGCGAGGCTCAAGCGGGACCACCGCGACCTGCTGCGAGGCAGGAGGCCTGGCCCTCTTCCGGCCTGCTGGCGTACCGTCAGCTGCCGCCGGGCCCGGTGAAGCGGGAGCTTGCACCGCAGCTGCCCCGGTGAGGACAGGCGTGCGGGCCGGTCCGGGATCCAGCGCAGCTGAAGAGCCCGCATGACCGCCGGCCGTGGCCCCGGCTGCCGACAGGCCGATCACCCGGGCGGTCTGATCATCTGGCTCCGTCCCCGCACCTGCCTCCGGCGCGGCGGGACGAGGATGACTCGGCGGGAGCGGCCGTCGGGTGCGGCGAGCCTGCTGCTCCTGGACGCGCTCGCTCAGCTTAGCCATAAGACTCCACCGCGGTCGTAACGGCCCGCAGTTCCCCGACCGCCCGCCCGAGGCGGTTCGGGACCGGGTCGTAGCTGGTAAGGGCAACCCGGAGCTGGCGCCGGGCCAGCCACGGGTAGAACGAGATCACATCCGTCTGCGGTACGTTCCCGGCCTCAGCCAGGATGGTCTCGAGCCGCTGGACAAGGGGCACAGGCGGCGAGGACGGCACCTTGTTCGGGACTACGAGGATCGGATAGCCCTTCAGCTCATCCAGCGTGCCTTCGAGAGCGTCGAGCTCCCGCATGCCCAGCACTACCGGCATGACCACCACAGATGCCGCCGCAAGAGCGCCGAAAGCGATCGCTCCCCCGCCCGGATGCGTGTCGACTACCACCCAGGGCCTCTCCCACTCCACCGCCCACTTGGCCAGCCGGTCCCGCATCTCGGCAGGCTCGGGCTGGTTGACGGCGATGTCCAGATGAGACGGGACCAGGTCCGGGCGGCGCTCCCCGGTCACGACGGACGGCGTTCGTCCCGAGCCAAGTGCGTCGACGAGCGGGCTCCGGGGCTGACGTTCCCGGGGATTGTAGCCCCACATGCCGCTCGCTCCCCCGGCATCCCAGTCAAGGTCGACGAGCACGGCGCCCAGGCTGTAGGCCAGCTCATAGCTGAGCGTAGTCTTGCCTACGCCGCCCTTGCCGGCGTAGACGGTGACGATCCTTGATGGCGCAGCCGACACGAGGCGCTCCGGGGCGGCAGCGGCTCGCTTGCGCGCGTGGCGACCAGCCAGGTCGCTTCCCTCCTGCTCTGCTCGCTTGCGTTTAGGCCAGATCACGCCGCACATTATGACCGGCTCACACTTCAGATGGCGCGCATTTCAGCGGCCCCGGCGAGCCGGGTGGCTCAGCAGCGGAATCCTCCGCGTCTCAGCTGCCTGACCACTGGAACAGCTGACCACTGGTCCATCGGGCAGGCGGCCCATCGGACGTGCGGCGCGCCGGACATTCGGAGTGTCTCACATCTCCGGCCCTTCCCGTGCGGAGTTGAGGAGTGCCGGACCATTCCGCCATCGGAATAGTGCGCAATCTGAAGTGCCCGAGCGCTGAGACGTCCAGTCGTGGACAGCCTGAGCCGCGGAGTCGTTCACAGTCGGCGTTGCCCGAGATTCCGAGTGCTCAGCCTTGGAGTTGCGGGCCGTTCCGGTATTGAGGCTGTCCGCCTGCCGACGGGGGCCCACGTCCCGGCGCCCTCGGGTCGGCCCAGGACTGGGGGGCGGCCCAAGGTGGTGGGGGGCCCGGAGGGTCGAGCAGGAACACCCGGCGTCGTTAGCCCCCGGGCCCCCCGGTGGGGTCTCGGCTGATGGCCGGGCCACCTCAGCGGGGGAGGAGAGGTTGGGGGTCTTCCGTGTCGGCAAATGTAGCGAGGGGGGCCTCGGTGTCCAACCGATGGTTGTCAAATGCCGAGCGGCCCGGGAACCGCCGCCCCCGGGGCGCGCCGGCGCTGACCTGCGAGCCCTAGCGCGGGGGCCCCTCCGCAGCCGGGGTCGAGCCCGATACGCTCCGCCGCGAGCGGGGGGGCATCTCCCTCCCTGGTCGTGTTGCCGGGCCCCGGGAAGGGGAAGGCGCCCCGCTCATCTGTGACGGAAGTTCGGGTGAAGTGGAGTTGCACCAGTTAAAGTGGTTCGGCGGTAGGCTGCTGTTCATGGCTGATCCGATCCAGGCTGTGCCGTTCAGGCGGGGCGCCGGCCGGCTTTGCCTTGATTTTCTCCGGACCCTGCGCTACCGGGGGACTGCTGAGGCCACCGAGGAGCTGGCGGGCCCGGCTGCGCTGGATTCCTGGATCCGCCAGTTCGGCCCGCCGCTCGCGGGCGGTCGGCGGCTGCCCACCGCGGCGGAGGTCAGCGAGGCGCGCAGGCTGCGCGAGGCAATTTACGAACTCATCGTCGCCGGCCTCGGCGGCGGGGCCTGCCGTGCGGCCGCGAGAAACCTGGTTAACCGGCATGCTGCGTGTCCCGTTCCTGCCCCCAGGCTTGGGTCCGCTGGCCAGATGACCTGGCATGCGGACGCCCCCGTGCCGGCGATCCTGGCCCTGGTGTCCCGCGACGCGCTCGATCTCGTCGCTTCCCCTGCCATCCTCCGTGTCCGGCGGTGCGCCAACCAGGCCTGCAGAGTCATGTTCTTCGACGGTTCGCGTCCGGGCACGCGGCGTTGGTGCTCCATGGAAACCTGTGGTGACCAGGCCAAGAAGGCCGCGCTTCGCACCAGGGCCGGTGCCGTCGGCCGCGGCGGGCCCGGGGAGAGGAAGATCCTGACCGCTTAGCTGAGCTTCCCCCGCCTTCCGCCGTCCCGGAATGATCTGGCGGGCCAGGCTGCCTGGCCCGCCAGGTCAGGTGATGGTATGGAGGCAGGAGGCTCGCCTGGGGGGGGCTAGCGGACAACTGCCGGGGGGATCTCAGCAGGCGCCGCGGGCCGCGGCTGCGGTGTCGGGCGGCGAAGCAGGTGCAGCAGGTGCCGCGACAGGGCCACGGCGGCGAGGACGGCCACCAGGGCGCACACACCGGGCCATCCCAGGTGAGCGTAGGCGCGCACACCGAGCCAGGAGCCAGCGGCGCCCCCGAGAAATGCGCAGGTCATGTAGGCGGTATTGAGCCTGCTGCGGGCTTCGGGGCGCAGGGCGAAGATGCGTGCCTGGCTGGCCACCTGGCCGCACTGCATCGCAACATCGAGCAGAAGCATGCCCGCCCCCAGGGCGATCAGTCCGGCCGCGCCGCCGATCGCACCGGCAGCCAGGACGGCCGCCGCCGCGATCGTCCCGAGCATGCAGATCAGGTTGACCTGGTCGGAGCCGTGACGGTCGATCCTGCGCCCGGCGATGGGGGTGCAGAACATGCTCCCCGCGCCGACGAGGGCGATCAGCCCGACGGCAGACGCCCCGAGGCCGTACTTCGGCCCGGTGACGAGAAGGGCGATGCTGGTCCAGGCAGCGCTGAAGCCGGCGAACACTGTCGCCTGGTAGAAGCAGGACCGGCGCAGTTCCGGCTCGGTCCGCAGCAGGTGCAGGGATGCGGCCAGCAATGCGGGGTAGCGCTGCTGCGATGACGGGGTGGTGACGGGTATCGCCAGGGCCAGGACCGCGGCGAGCAGCAGGACCACTGCCGCGGCGCCCAGGTAGGGGGCGCGCCATCCGAGCCACTGGCCGAGGGTTCCGCTGAAGGTGCGGGCCAGCAGGATGCCGCCGATGAGCCCGCTCAGCAGCGTGCCGGTTACCGCCCCGCGGCGCTCCGGCGCCACCAGGCCGGCTGTCATGGGGATGATGATCTGCGGAACCACCGTGGCGGCGCCGATGAGTGCGCTGGCGCCGACCAGGACGGGCAGCGCGGGGGCGCTGCCGGCGACGAGAAGACCCGCGCCGGCAACCGCGAGCAGTACCGGGATCAGCCGCCGGTGGGCTAGCCGGTCGCCCAGCGGTACCAGCAGGAAGATCCCGAGGGCGTAGCCCAGCTGCGCTGCCGTCACTACCCCGGCTGCCGAGCCGGGTGTTACGTGCAGGCCGCGGGCGATGAGCGGGCTGATGGCCTGCGGGAAGTAGATGTTGGCGACGCCGATGCCGCAGGCGAGGGCGAAAAGCAAGATGATCCGGCGCCCCGGCGCCGGCGGGGAGCTGCCGGTCAGGTGATCCGGCTGGCGGCTGCTGGCCATGGAATACCTCTCAATCAGGAACCGGTTTAACCGGTGCACATAAGGTTACCGGTTAAACCGGTGCCGAACTAGGTGCCGGGCCGCCTCAGCCGCGGCCGAGGATCAGTGCGCTCGCCCGCTCGGCGAGCATCGTGACGGGCGCGTGGGTGTGCGCGCGCACGAGGCTGGGCATGGCAGACGCGTCTGCCACCCGCAGCCCGGAGGTCCCGCGGACACGCAGGCTCAGGTCGACTGGGGCCTGCGGATCGGGTCCCATGCGGCAGGTGCTGACCAGGTGGTGGATGCTCAGCCCGGTCCGCCGGATGTATCTGGCTATGTCAGCGGAGCTTCCCGACATCGCTCCCGGCGTTAGTGACTCTCCCCGCCACCTGGCGAAGACGGGCTTCTCCAGGATCTGCTGCGCCTGGCGTACTCCGGCGATTGCCGTGTCCAGGTCGGCGCCGCCGCTGTCTGACAGGTACCGCGGGTCGAGCAGCGGCGCGTCGTGCGGATCGGCCGTGGCCAGGGTGACGGCACCGCGGCTCGCGGGCCTCAGCACGATGACGCCGAGCGCGAGGCCGTGCCGCGCTGCCGTCTGATGCTCGCCGTATGGGATCACGAGATGCACGATCTCGACGTCAGGGGCGTCCAGGTCCTGACGGGTGCGCACGAACAGCAGAGCCTCGGAGATGATCGAGCCGAGCGGGCCCGCGCGGTCCTTCAGGTACTGCTGGATCTCCTCCGGCCCTGCGTCGGCGCCGGGGGATTCAAATCCCCGGGCGGCGAAGGCAAGCGGCACGATCAGGTGGTCTGTCAGGTTCTGGCCCACTTCCCGTGCGTCTACCAGGACCGGGATGCCGTGTTCTGCCAGATGACCGGCCGGACCTATGCCGGAAAGCATCAGCAGGTGCGGGCTGCCGACTGCCCCGGCCGCCAGGATCACCTCGCGGCCGGCCCGGATCTGATGAACGCTCTCCCCGGTTTCGAGCTCCACCCCGCAGGCCCTGGTGCCGGTGAACAGCACCTTGCGGACCAGGCTGCCTGTGAGCACGATCAGGTTCGGCCGGTGCCGCGCCGTTGTGAGGTAGCCGTCTGCCGAGCTCCAGCGCAGCCCGTCCTTGTGGGTTGCCCGTGCCAGGCCGTACCCCTCTGGCTGTTCCGCCGCCGGCGCATGACCCGCCTGGGCGCACGCGCTGAGGAAGTCCGCCGTGCAGGGGGCCGGGCAGCGGATCCCGGCCAGCCGGATCCTCTTCTCGGCTTTCTCGAAATAGGGCTGCACATCAGCCGATCCCCAGCCGCGCGACCCGGCGGCCTCCCAGCCGTCGTAATCGGCCGGGTGGCCGCGGGTCCACAGCTGGGCGTTGATGGCAGACGAGCCGCCCAGGGCCCTGCCCCTCGGGATGGGAATGACGCGGCCGTTCAGCCCGGCCTGCGGGACTGTCGTGAACCCCCAGTCCAGTGTGCTGCCGAACGTCCGGGGGAACAGCACCGGGACCTGGATCTCGGGATTGCGCTCCGGCTGCGGGCCGCCGGCCTCCAGGAGCACCACTTCGGTGTTCTCGTCGGCGCTGAGGCGCTCCGCGAGCACGCATCCTGCGGAGCCGGCCCCGACGATCACGTAGTCGGCGGTCGTCACGCTGTGCGGGTCGAGAGGCTGACGCATGACAGTTCTGATTCCTTTCCTGAGCGCGGCGGGCCGCCGGGATCCGCGTGAGCACGGGCACCTGGTGCGCCCCGGGCTGCAAGGCTCTCCCGCGCGGCACGCGGCCGCCGCGGGGCGGCGAATGACCGGTCGCAGTAGACCAGCGGGGTCCGGTGGCTTACGTGAGTGGCTTCGACGCGGCCGACGAGGATGCTGTGATCGCCTCCGTCGAGGATGCCGTGCATGGAGCAGGCAACGCGGACAAGTGCGTCAGGGAGCCCCGGCAGGCCCAGCTCGCACGGTTCCATGTCACCCGCGCCGAAGCGGTCGATGCCGGCAGCGGCAAACCGCCGTGCGACGCCGGCGTGCTCCTCCGCCAGAATGTTGATCATGAATCGGCCGGTGGCGGTAAAGGCTGCGTGGGTACTCGCCGCCTTGCCGAGGCAGATCAGGACGAGCGGCGGGTCGAGGGACAGCGAGCTGAAGGAGCTTGCGGTGAACCCCCAGTTCCGGCCTGCCGCGTCCAGGGTCGTGGCCACGGTTACCGGGCAGGGGATCCGGGACATGGCGCGGGTGAACGACGCCGGGTCGACAGCCATCACTGGTCCTTCCTGAAGTCCACGATCGTCTTCAGGCCGGTGGTGGCCCGGTAGTTCTCGAAGATGTCGACGAGACCGTCGTAGTCCTCGAAGGGATGTACGGCCGACAGGAGCCGCCTGCCGTCGATGATTCCCGACAGCAGCATCTGCATGGCCGATGCGATGACGTTAGCGGTCTGGTGCATCGGGAATCTGTTGACATCGAACGGAGAGGAGGTGATGTTGATGCCCTTGGCGAGCATGAGCCAGGTGTCGAGCTTCTGCATCTCCTGGGATGCGCCATACAGCACGTACTTTCCGCCGGGCCGGAGCTTGCGCATGGCCACCCGCCTCGGGTCCTTCTCCAGGTCATCGGCCTTGACGGTGGGCAAGGTATCGAACACGTAGTCAAAGCTGCTGTCCGGAATCTCGGCGATGAGCTCGTCCGGGAGATACGCCCGCTGCGAGAAGTGCTCTTCTGCGTGGATGTTGCGATGCGCGTTGGCGTCGACCGAGACAATGGAGTTCGGGGCCAGGAGCTTCCTCATGACGCTGCCGGCGATGATGCCGATCGGCCCCGTGCCGAGAATGAGGATCTTGTCGCCGATGCGCGGCGGGTTGGCCAGGATCGACCGCAGCGCTCCGGTGGCGGGCTCGATGAACGATGCCTGCAGGTCGTCCAGTTCCTCGGGGACCTTGACGGCGGCGGCGCGGCGGTCGTCAAAGAAGTTGCGGTCTGCCCAGAAAACATCCTCCTTTACCTCGCCAGAGAAGATCGGGCGGACCGTGCGATACTCGGCGAAACCCTCGTAATCGGTCTGACCCCAGTAGACGATCCGGTCGCCTGCCCGTATGTCCGGGTTAGTGAAGTCAGCCCCGATCTCGACGACCTCGCCCAGGTACTCATGCCCCAAGATGACCGGGTACTGCGCGGGAAACAGATGTCCTTCGTAGAAAGAAATGTCGGTCGAGCAGATCGACACGCAGCGCGTCTTCAGCAATAACCCGTCTGCCGGAGCAGCCGGCTTCGGCACCTCGGCCAGGATCGTCTTTCGCGGGGCGATGAGCTGCACAGCTTTCATGGTCTGCATGATGGGCCTTTCAGATATTTCGCGGATCTGGTAGATCCCCGGGAACTTTCCAACAGATTCTTTTCTTGTTGCCTAGCGCCGCATCTTGAGGCTGCCGCCAAGCAGGAACTGACCGACCATCTCGAAATGCGAGTGCGACAGCGTGATGTGCTTGACGGCCGTGTGGATGTCGCGGAAGTAACGCTCCAGCGGGCTGGCGGCGTAGATCGCGCTGGCCCCGGCGAGCCGGCAGACGCTGTCCACGGCCTCTGTGGCGTTCTCCGCGACGGTTGCCGCGGTCAGGCGAATCATGGCGCTGAGAGCGTCGCCGCCGTCTTCGCCGTGGTTCGCCGCGTGCCAGGCCGCGTCGGACAGCAGCAGTTGCCCGGCCCGCGCGAGAGCCTCTGCGCGCGCCAGCTTCTCCTGCACCGTGTGGCTATTCGCCAGGGTGGTGGTCGCGGCGGCCGGAGTCTTCGCCGTGGCCAGCTGCTTGAAGGCGTCGATCGCGCCCCTTGCGATACCCAGGGCGGTCGACGACGAGGTGAACGGCCCGAAGTCGTAGTAGCCGATGGGGTAGGCGCGGGAAGGGCGCCAGGCGGGCGGTCTGAGCATGGCCGGGCCGGCGACGGTGAAGTCCTCGGGGACGAAGGTCTCGCCGACCTGGTAGTCGTGGCTGCCCGTTCCGCGCAGCCCGAGGGTGTACCAGGTGTCGAGCATCCGGCACTGCGCTTTCGGGACAAAAAGCAGGCGCGTTTCCGGGCCAGCGGGAGTCATGCGGGGCCGGTCAGATTCGGTCACGATCGCCGCGCAGACAAGCCAGTCGGCATGCGCCGAACCGCTTGCGAACCCCCAGGTGCCGCTCAGCAGGTATCCCCCGGCTACCGGCACGGCACGGCCGGACGGGTTCACTCCGCCGACCACCAGCCTCGTATGATCCTGGAAGAGCTTGCGGGCGGTGGGCTCGGGCAGGTAGTCCGACAGCCGGCCGATGGCTCCCTGGACGCCCATCTGCCAGGCGACGGACGCGTCGAGACGGGCAAGCTCCTGGATGACGGCCGACCCGGTCTCCAGGCTGACCTCGCTGCCGCCGAATTCCCGGGACACCCACATGCGGTGGATGCCCGCCTCGCGCAGTGCCTCGAATACAACGTCGGGCAGCACCCGCTCACGCTCGCTCCGCTCACGGTTCTCAGAGATCAGCGGGGCAAGCTTGCCGACTCGTGCCAGCCAGTCCTTTGTCTGGCACGATACGGATGCCTTGTTCATTAGCGACTGGTGAGTCAGCTTCTCGCTCACGATGAGCCTCCCTGAGCACTCAGATCAAAGAAAACCGGCGGGCATCATTCCGGCTGGGACCATTGCTGAAAGAATGCACGGTGAGATGTCCCCCGGTCACGGGGTGAATGTCCCGTCCTTAGCCGGGAAATATCGGCAATCAGGCGCGGGACTGATGGGCCCGGCGGCCTGCTGCCGCGCCTGAGGGCGGGCATGCTGGTCCCGGCGCGGCCGCAACTCCGCCCGGCTATGAGCTGTGGCGCGACGCCGCGGCCGCGCTGGGCGGTGCAGGCCCGAGATGATGGGCAGCGGCGGGGCAGTGTGGTCTGGACCTGGGCGCACCGCGAGATCTGGCGATGTGGTTCGCCTAGCACGCCGCGCCATCCGGATGAGCTGCGCTGCGCGCCCGCTCGCCCCCGGATCTCCTGTCCCAGCGCCCGCAGACCGTCGCACCAGGGCAGGCCCGTCCCGGAGCATCCGGGGTGCTCACCCGCGAAGAGCACCCCCGGATAGGCTCACTGCCGTCTTCTTATCGGCAGGCGGGCAGCGATGCGGGTTCCGCACGGGCCGCGGGGCTCGATCGCCAGCTCACCTCCTAGCTCGGCGACCCGTTCCCGCATGGCAGTAATCCCGATCCCCGCTCGCCAGCCCTCGGGCATCCCCGCCCCGTCATCGCAGACACACAGCCTCAAGTCCTCGCCTGGCTGGATCCGGACCTGACAGCAGCGCGCGGCAGCATGCCGGAGCACGTTGGTAAGGGCCTCGGTCACGATCCGGTAGGCGGCCACCTCGACGGCGGCGGGCAGGCCGGCAACCCCCCGGGCGGGAAGGTGCAGGACGACCGACAGCCCGGGCGCCTGCTGTTCCAGGCGAGCTACCTCCTCCCGCAGCGCCCCTGCGAGACCGAGCTCGTCAAGTGCGGGCGGTCGCAGCCCGTAGACGATGCGGCGGATGTCGGTGACCGCCCGCTGGGTCTCTGCCTTGAGCCTGCTGAGCAGTTCCTGCAGCTCGCGGCAGCCGGCGGACATCGCGTAGGCCGTATCCATGCCGAGCGTCAGCCCGGCTATGGTCGGCCCGAGCCCATCGTGCAGGTCGCGGCGCAGCCGGCGCCGCTCCTCCTCCCGGGCGGTGGCCAGCCCGGCCCGGGACGCGTCCAGCGCCTCGCGCAGCGCGACTGCCTGCGCCGCCGGTGCTACCTGCCTGGCGAGATTGACCAGGAGCCGTTCATCATCCTGGCTCAGCCGCTCGTCAGGTGCGCGCTGGCCGACAAGCAGCCGGCCGACGGTCTCTCGCTGGAACGTGAGGGGGAAGGCGACCACCTCGGCCGGAGCCTGCCCCCAGGCCGCGGTGGGGGCCCAGCCATCGCCGATACGAAGCTGCACGGCGGCGTAGGGCAGCCGCAGGCTGCCGGCCACTGCGGTGGCGACCGAGCTGAGCACCCGCTCAGTCGTCGCCTCCTCCACCCGGCGGCCGAGGCGGGCCATGGCGTCGTAGGGCTCGCCGCAGTCGCCGAAAAACAGCCGGTCGACCTGGCGCTGGAGCCGGCCACGGACCGGCAGCAGCACGGCCGCGGCGATTACCGTTGCCAGTACCTGCAGGCTCAGGCCCGGGCCCATCCCGAAAAGCCCGCCGGCGACCGCCACCACAGCCAGGTACAGTCCCGCCACGGCGGCGCTGAGCGAGCCGTAAACGACCGCCCGGCTGAGCAGGACATCGATCTCATACAGCCGGTAACGCAGCACGGCCAGCCCGATCGCCACCGCCATCAGCGAGCCCGCCACTGCCCCCAGGACCAGGCCCAGCGCAAGCGCATCGGGGAAGACCTGAGTAACCACCGCGACGGCAACCGTGAGCGGCACCGTCGCGAGAAACCACTTGAGCTGCTGGCGCACCATATGTCCGGCCCGACGCCACCGCAGCGCAACACTGGCGACCGCGGCCGTGGCAGCGGCCAGACCGCACACGTTGGCCAGATCGAGGATCACCCCGAACAGCGGCCCGTGAATTCCATACGGGTTCGGCAAGTCGCGGTACCAGCCGCCCATGCTCTGCGGAACGAAGGCATTTCCCGCCACCGAGAGCGGGACGAAGGCGACCGCCGCCCACAGGGCTGGCCGCCACCGCCGCGACAGCAAGCGACCGTCGGGAAAGACCAAGGGCAATATGAGAACTCCGAGGCCGAGCGCCGGCGCGTAATCCCACGACGTCATCCACATCATGGGTTTGCCAAACGGCAGCAGATCCGGGAAGCGGGCAACGGCTGCGTGCGCGTACGCGAAGGCGCCGTTGGAGACCGCCTCAGCCAGCGCGAGCGCGCACAGCAGCGTCCCCATCGGATGACCGGGCCGGCGAACGGCCACCAGGCCGCCCATCATTGCCGCACCCAGCGCCCCCGGGACCAGCGACGTGATGAAGACCTCGCCGTCGGCGACCGTCAGCACGACTGTGGCCACGGTGAGCGCGGCCGCCGCTGAGGCCAGGCCCACCGATAAGCCAACCGGAACTGGCCATCCGCCTAATCGCGACCCCCGGCCCGATGACCTGCGGTCGGCCAGCACTTGTCCCGCTGTCACGCGGCCATTGTCCCGGTACATCCTGTGGTTACGGGCAATCAATCAGGCGGCCGCCTGCTGGCCCAGGCCCGCTTCCCGTGCCAGCACGATTGCCTGAGCACGATCGGCGACCTGAAGTTTCATCAAGATATTTGAGACGTTGTTGCGGATTGTCTTCTGGCTTAGATACAGCCGGGCGGCGATGGCCGTATTTGACTGGCCCCGGGCGACCAGCTCGAGCACTTCGCGTTCCCGGTCGGTCAATTGCGGGAATACCGCTGGCGGCGCTGAAGGCCTGAGGGCAGAGTAGGCCAGCACGCGGGCGGCAAGCTCGGCGCCGAAGATTGCCTCCCCGGCAGCAGCCGCACGCACGGCACGGCGGATCTGCTCCTGATCGGCGCCCTTGAGCAGGTAGCCGCGAGCCCCGGCGCGCAGCGCCGCGAAAACTGAGTCGTCGTCCTCGAACATGGTCAGCACAACCACGGCGATCTGCGGGCTCTCGGCCACGATGCGGCGGGTCGCCTCGATGCCGTTCAGCTCCGGCATATTCAGGTCCATCACCACAACGTCCGGCTTGGCCTGGCCGGCCATCTCGACGGCCTCAGTGCCGGTCGCGGCTGCACCGGCCAGCTCGGTATCTTGCGCCGCGCGCAGCAGGCAGGCCAGGCCGTCGCGGAACACCGGGTGATCATCTGCGATGAGCACCCGGATGGGCTCACTCACTGCATCCTCCTTATCGGCAGGCGGCCCGCGGGGCGCCGCGCGCCTGCAGGGCTCGATCGCCAGCTCATCCCGACGCGCGCTGGCACATGGCAGTGATTTCGGCCCCGGTCGCCAGCCCCTCCGGCAATGCCCCGGCCCGTCGTCGCAGACCTGCAGCCTTAAGTCCCGGCCTGGCTGGATCCGGACCTGGCAGCAGCGCGCGGCCGGCATGCCGCGCAATCAGGCCGACGTCGCAGGGCCACTGAAGCCATGTCGCCATGGTGTCCCCCTCCGTAGCTTTCCGTTTATTCAGAGCAGTTCACTGCAGGCCTGATACGAGCCGGCTGGCCGCTGGGGAGCGTTCAACTCGCGGGACTGGTGTAGGGGGTAGCTGGTCCGCCACGGGAGCGCGACCGCCGGGGATGAGGATCTGGCTGGCGGCTCACCCCAGCCACCCGCATTTGGTATGGGCAGAGCACGCCGCGCTGCCGGGCAACCGACAGGGTCACCGGGCCCCCTGCAGGAAAGCTGAAATAAACGCTGGCATTAAATCCGGCGTGATCATCGCGAGGACGGCTCGGCCGGATGCCAGGATTCCCGGAGGCCGCTGCGGGGCTGCCACGCCCCTCCGGGCCGCGCAGGTCAGCGCCCGAAGCGTGCGGCGGCTCGTACCAGGTGATAAGGCAGCCCGGCGCCTCGCAGCGGACGCGCGTGTGACCGGGTCCGCCGGCGCACGGGCACGGGGGTCCAGCCGGCCGTTACCCGGCCAGGGGGCCCCACGGATGCGCAGCCCAGCACTCGGCCGGCCACGTCCACCACGCCGGACGGCGGCCGTCAGCCATGCAAGCCATTAGAACACGCAGACGATAAACGCCAACTAACGGGGGCGGCAAGGTTCCGGCATTCGGCGTGCTCGCCGCGGGGCCGTTCTCGTTACGTCGTTTAGTTACGTCGTTTAGTTGCGTAATAAAGTTTCGGCTTGAGTACGAAAACGAAACCCTATAAACTTGCGGGACGGCCCAGCGAAACGCTCCGGAGGACGCGATGACCGAGCAGACCAGCACGGCGACCTGCAAGTACCCCGGCTGCGAGGCGCCGCCTGAGCGGACGGCAGGACCGGGCCGGCCCGCGGAATACTGCGCCGACAACGGGCACAACAAGGTGTCCGCGTGGCGGGAGCGGCGGCGGCTGGGTGACGCCGGGCGCGGCGTGACGCCAGCGGAGGCCGAGGCGGAGCAGCCCGTCACGATGGCGCGGATCAGCGGCGCCGAGATGCTGCGGCAGATGCGCGACCTGGCGGGCACGCTCGCCGGGGTTGCCGACCGGCTGACCGGCACGGTGGCTGCTCTGGGGGACCCGACCGCCGCCGAGGCCGAGGTCGAGGCCATG
>DATJZH010000407.1:0-4976 GCA_035499215.1 Streptosporangiaceae bacterium
ATTGTGCAGCGTCGCGGTAGCCCTCGCTATGCCCCCCGCCGTCCATGGACGCCGCGGGCCCGCCGACCGCGTGCGCTGCATGATGCAGCAGAAACTCCAGCAGCTCGGCACCCGTTAGCTTGGTTCCGTCCCTGTGCAGCAAGCTAACCGCGATAATCGGGTGATCATCCCAGTTGATGCTGGTGCAGGAAGAGGGGCGGCCGGAAGTCAGCCGGAACTGCACGTCGGGGACCACAGCGCAGCTCCGGACCTGGATGGCCTTCCACAACCGGCCAAGAGCACTTACCACTGCCTCGTCTCGCGCCGACACCCGGTCAAGAGTATGTTGCAGCAGCACTATAGGTATTGGCTGGACCTGGGTCTGCTCGAAGGCATCAAGCGCTGAGTGCCACAAGCCGGCACGCCACAGTGCCCCAGCCCGGTGGGGTCAGGCGGGGGGTGCCCCCTCCCTTCGGGTTGGCCCGGCCCAGCGCCAGCGGCTGGAAGGCATCCGCGGCAACCCTGCTCGCCCGCATCGCCGAAGCCGAGCAGAACGGCTGGCCCGGCCAAGCCGAAGGACTCAAAGTCAGTCTCGCCGCCGCGAATGCCGGACTCGTCCAGCTCGACGGGCTCGCCCCCCACGGGGCCACCACCGCGCACCTGGGCATGCCGGGCTTCGCCGAGCCGCCAGCCGCACCGTTACGACCTCAGCCAGCGGGCAAACATGATGCCCGCCCCTGGCCTGCCTGCAGCGCTGCGCGCCTGCGCCCGCGGCCTCTAGCTCGCCATGGCGGCCGCGGGACTGCGTCCTCGATCGGTGCGCCTTCCGCCGACCCAGCCCGGCGACGATCAGGCCCCGGCCTGTTGACCGTTACGGCTATATGAGTAGAGTTAACGCTCGTGCAGCGCAACCGTCCCCCGTCCGCGCAGACGATCAGAGTCCTGCGGGCGCTGGCCGCTGATCCGGCCCGGTGGCGTTACGGCTATGACCTGGCCACCGAGGTACGCCTGAAGTCGGGCTCGCTGTATCCGATCCTGGTCCGGCTCGCCGACCGCGGCCTGCTGGACACCTCCTGGGAGCCAGGCCCGGCCAGCCGGCCGCCCCGCCATCTGTACCGGCTGACCCCGGCCGGCCGGGAATTTGCGGCGGCGCTGACCGCCGCCCGCGCCGACCGGACCGTCCCGCACCCGCACGGCCGCTGGAGTGAGGCGTAATGCCCCTGGTATCTATTCTCATGATGTGCCTGCTGGGCATCGGGATAGCCATGTTCCGGCGATCGCCGCAGGCGTTCCTGGACGGCCCGGCCGAGGACATGCCCACCCGGCTGCTGCGATGGGCGGCCTGCCTGCTGTCCCGGCAGCGCCACGACTGGGGCCAGGCGATGCTCGGCGAACTCGGCCGGCTCGACGGCCGGATCCGGCAGCTGCGGTTCATGCTCGGCTGCCTGATCGCCGTGCTGCTGCTACCACCCTGGGGGCGGGCCGCCGCAGGAGTATGGGCGATGATCGCGGTCGGCAGCGTCGGCCTGTACGCCTCGGTGGCCATCCGCTACGGGCTGGGTGCCGGCGACTGGGTGGCGGCGGCGATCCTGGTCGTCTTGCTGGCCGGCTACCTCCTCGCCGCCAGCGCCCTGCTGCGCCGCCCCGGTGTCGCCATTCCCGGCCTGCTGGGCGGCCTGTTCGTCGCGCTGGCCTGGCTGGCGATGAAAGGCTTCACCTTCTACGGGGTCATCGGCACGGTCCCCACAATGCGGGAGAAGCTGGTACTGGTGATCGGAGTACCGCTCGCCGTGGGGGCCGCCGGTACCCTGCGCAGCCGTGACCCGGTCATCGGGCGGCGTGTCGCCCGGCTGGCCGCCATCAGCGCCGGCCTCGGCTTGTACTTCTACGCGACCCTCGCGGTCGCGGTGCTCGGTGCCGGCGGACCGCCAGCGGACACCGGCTGGACCGTCAGGAACATCATCAGCGACCGGCTCGGCACCAACCTCGTCGACCTGCTGCTGACCACCCTGGTCACCGCGACGGTCGGATGGGCCGGAGCCGCCGCCGCCGCCCGCCTCCGCCCCAGCTCACCTGCACCGGCGCTGCCCGGCCCGGTCATCCCGGCCGCAAGCCCCGACCCCCGGCACGAGGCGTAATTCCGATGACGTTGCCGGACGATACGGGCCGGGCGGTCCCCGTACGAAGCAGGCGCCGAACCGTGCGCATCGTGCTGCTGTGCATCGTCGTGGCAGCGATGCTGTTCCTCGCCGCCACCGGCTGGCTCCGGGGCTAGCCCCGGGCTGATTCGCGTACCACGGCGGCGGCCTCGGCAACGGTGCTGACATCACGACACGACGCCCGCCGCCGAGATCAGCCCGCAGTACCTCGCGAAAGCAGAGCCGAAGACGCTGCGGATCCTGCACGCCGCCGCCCGCCTCGTCCACCGCGGACGGCGATGATCCTGAAAATCGCCGCGACCTGGCCGTGGGCAGAGGCGATCGCCACCGCATGACGGCGGATCAACGCCGTCCCGCAAGCACCCTGACCAGCAGCAACCCGTCCCCCGCGAACAAGGAAGGAGACCCGGGATGTGGAACCCGGCCGCCCGGCCCGCTGTCATGCCCCTGGCACAGAGATCCAGCCCGTTCGAGGGCCACACGGACGAGATCGGCGCGATCGAGAGACTCAGGGAGATGATGCAGGAAGAACATGCACGCCACCTCGCCGAGAGCCGGCCGACAAGGGCAAGCGGACTCAGCCGCGCCGTCCTCGGCGCCGCCCGGGTCGCAGGCGCTGACCGCATGCGAGCTTTGCCCGGGACCTTCCGGGGGGGCGGGGGGGGCGACGACCGCGCGCGGGGAACCGGCACGATCAGTTCAGGACAGCAGTTCGTGGGTCAGGGCGTAGGCCACGGCGGCGGTGCGGCTGGTCACTTCGAGTTTGGCGAGGATGTGCTCGACGTGGTGTTCGGCAGTGCGCCGACTGATGTGCAGGGTCTTGCTGATGTCGGGGTTGGAGGCGCCGTCGGTGAGCAGCCGCAACACCTCAAGCTCGCGCGAACTGAGGGCGGGACGGCCCGGATCGGCGCGGGAGCGCTGGCGCGGGTGACCGGTACCGGGCCGGGGGCAGGACTGGAGCGCGGCTATGCATGCCGGGTCGAGGCCGTCTTCGCGGGTGAGGCCGGGTGGGCCATGGCCAGCCCGCTCGGCCCAGGCATCAGCGGCGGCGAGTACCCTGGCGCCGATGGGTATGGCCGACGCGGCAAGCCCGAGCGGATAGCCTGAGCCGTCGAGGCGCTCGTGGTGGGCGCCAGCGTCCGCGGCCAGATCGGCGAGGGGGCGAACCCGGGACAGGATGCGCTGGGCATAGTAGGGGTGCAGCCGGACCGGCTCAGCGAGGTCGGCTGCTCCTGTCCGGTGGCTGGCTGCATGTGTGTCGTCGCCTGCCAGGTCGAGCAGGCGGTGCGGTACGGCGATCTTGCCGAGGTCGTGGACCAGCGCGGCGCGGCGGAGACGCTCCTGTTCGGCTGCTGGGAGCCCGAGGCGGGAAGCGGCCTGGGCGGCCAGGCTGGCGACCGCATGCGAATGGGAACCGCGCCGCGCGGACTTGAGGTCGGCGAAGTCCGCCAGCGCCTCGCACACTGCCAGGCGCCGGTCGCCGGGTAACTCGTCGACCGGGGTCCCCGGGGCACCGGCGAGCACGTCGGTGAGCGGTATTGGCTCATCGCCGTCTGGCCACAGGCCACCGGCCAGGTCGAGGTAGGCCTCGGCCACGCCCGGATCGAAGTAGGTGCCGGTCCTCTGGTTGACCATGGCCGCCGCAGCCTCGGTGCCGCTCAGTCCGCGCACGAGGTCGGCGGCCAGCGCCAGGTGCAGGATCTGGGCCGGGCGGGGGATCGTCTCCGCGCGCCGGTGGAAAGCCGGGCTGCGCCCGTCATGCCGCTCGTACTGGTAATGGACGGCGTCCTGCACGTGATGCCCGAACCCAAGGCCAGCGGCGAAGTCGGCGGCGACCTCGCAATGGGCCGTCATCGCCGCGTGCACCACCGGGCCGCACCGCGAGGCGAATGCAGCAAGCCGGGCGAGCCGGGCAGGCAGACCGGGGTCCAGCCGCAGTCCGCTCATGGCCCAGGCCGCCATGCTGCGGGGACTATGCAGATCGACCAGGTTCAGGTCGAGCCGGGGAATCATCTCATCTTCGGCGAAGAACCGGGCCAGCACCGCGCCGCAGGCGCCACATCCGGCATCCTTGACTAGCGCCCCGTAAAAGACGGCCTCCAGATCCGCGGCCCCCGCCCCGAGCGCGCGCCCGAGCTGGACCCCCACGAAGGCCGTGTTGGTCCCGTGTTCCATCCGCTCTGCCGCAGCCAGGCCCGAGCCGAAGGAAAGAGCGCACATCAACTCAGCTATGCCGGGCAGCTCAGCTGTGCCGGGCGAGTTCGATCGCGGGCCCGGCAGATCTGCAGCCGCGGCGTCGCTCACCGTGCCAAGCCTAGCTCGCGCCCTGGAGCCGGGCCACAAGCCGGATCGCCCTGTCGGGGGTGAGAAACATCACGGCAGCCGGTGAAATGGGGGAACTCACCCATGCGGGCAATCCGGACAGCGATGCACGCTCTTACCAACAGGACCCGCTGCACGAATGCGAGCCTAGCCACTGGCTGACAGGCACTCGGCGGCAACCTGACCGAGGCGAAAGGATGTAGTGAGAATGTCGAACCGCAGTGATTGGGACGGTGACCCGGCATACCCGTACCCCGGCGAGTACGCCCGAGATGACCCGGCATACTGGCTATCATCATCATCCTGGCCCGGCTGCTGGGTATCGCCGTCAAGCGCCTCGGGCAGCCGCCGGTGCCGGGCGAGATTCTCGCCGGGATCCTGCTCGGACCCACGTTCTTTCACGGCCGGATCACAGCCACGCTGTTCTCGGCCGCCCCTGAGCCCCCCGCTGACCGCACTGGCCGACATCGGCCTGATCCTGTTCAGGTTCGTCGTCGGCCCTTCGCGCTGTTCATC
>DATJZH010000408.1:0-3333 GCA_035499215.1 Streptosporangiaceae bacterium
TACGCAACAGTCGTCGAGTTCGAGGGGTTAGCCGCTAGCGCTCCGCTGTCCCGATATGGCCTGGCGTAAGGCTTGCAGCCTCGCTGGTCCGGCCGACATCCGACGATGATATTTCTTCATTCTCCGTGAAACTCTTTCGTCTGCAGTGATAGTTTGCGGCGCAGGGTGAAGACGGGGGGTGCGGGGTTGGCGCTGGCTCTGGTGCGCGACATGCGGGAGTTGCGGGCGCCGTCGAGCGCGGAGGAGATCGAGGCCTTCGAGACCGACGTGCTGGCGGGGTTCGTGCTGGCCCGGGCGTCGGCAGGGCTGGTCGACTCTACGATCCGTAACGACATCAATCACCTTGAGCTGGTCCGGGACTGGTTCGGGCGGCCGTTGCGGGAGATGCAGCCTCCGGATGCCGACGCCTACTTCGGCAAGGTGCTGCGGGACGCGAAACCGTCGACCCGGGCCGGCCGTGCCGCTGCGGTCACGGTGTTCTTCCAGTTCCTGGAGCTGCGGCACAAGGTTGAGCTGCACAATCTCACTGGCAGGGTCGTGGAGTGCCCGCTGGATGAGATCAACCGGCCGCGGATGTCGGTGGACCCGCAGCTGCGGATCCCGCCGGCGGCCGGGGAGATCGAGCAGCTGTTCGCCGGGTGGCGCGAGGAGCTGGCCACCTGCCGGAAGTTCGCCCCGGCCGCCCGGAACTACGCCGCCGCCCGGCTGGAGGCCGACGTCGGCCTGCGGGTCAACGAGGTCCGCATGCTCGACCTGGACGACGTGCGATGGGAGCTGGGCCGGTTCGGGAAGCTCAACGTCCGCCACGGCAAGGGATCGCGCCGAAAGGGGCCCAAGCCCCGGCTGGTGCCCCTGATCAACGGCGCCGACCGCAACCTGCGCTGGTTTATCGGGGACGTGTGGGGCCAGTTCGGCGACGACCACGAGAAGCACGGCGTCCCGCTGTTCCCGTCCGAGCGCAAGAACCGGGACGGCTCCTCCGCCCGGGCGACCGACGACGTGTTCCGCCGGTCGCTGGCCGACGCCGCCAGCCGGCACCTGCCAGCCTGGTCAGGGAAGCTGACTCCGCATGTCCTACGGCACTTCTGCGCCTCCGAGCTCTACCTGGGAGGAATGAACTTGTTCGCCATCCAGGAGCTGATGGGTCACGCCTGGACGGCCACGACTGCCCGGTATATCCACGTTCACGCCACCCACGTCGAGGAGACCTGGGTGACCGGGCATCGTCGCGTCGCCGACCGATGGAAGGGGCTTGCCCAGTGAAGTGGAACCTGCGCCTAGCCGCGGCCAACCGTGGCATCTGGAAGGCCAGCGAGCTGCAGCGCATGCTCGCCGAACGTGGCCTGGTCATCAGCGCTGGCAAGATGTCGGGCCTGTGGTCCGGCAACCCTAACGTCGTCAAGCTCCAGGACCTGGATGTCATCTGCGCCGTCCTCGGCTGCGGAGTCGAGGAGCTGCTCATCCCGGAGCCCGGCACCGTCGCAGCGCCTCAGCCGGCAGCAGAAGGCAAGGCGGCTGCGGACGGCACCGCCCGGCCGGCGGTGGTCCCGCGCGGCCAGTCCGGGAGGACGCTGCCACCGCGATGAACTGCCTTCACTGCCGGGCGCCGCTGCCCGCTGCCAGCCGCCGTGACCGCAGGTACTGCGACAACAACTGCCGGGCGTGGGCATCGTACTGGCGCGCCCGGAACGGCGATCCGCCCCCGCAGCCGTGGCGGCACGAGGCGCTGTCTGCGGAAGACCCGACCCTGGCTACGGCGGGCCGGCACGCCCAGCAGCTCGCCGAGGCCAGGGGCTGGAGCCGGACGACGCTGCGCGGCGTGCTTGACGGCCTCACCGCAGTACTCCGTGACCTCCCCTCCGGCACCAGGGTGCCGATGAGCGAGGTCCGCGACCGGCCGCACCGGGACGTGTCCAGGCCCCGGCTGGCGGAAGTGCTCGGGGGCCTCGGGCTGCTCCACGACGACTCGACGGCGGCAGTCCGGGCCCTGATCGAGCGCGTCACCGGCGAGCTGGCACCGGGATTCGCCGGGCCAGCCCGCCGGTGGCTGCTGGTGCTGCTCGACGGCGGCCCTCGCGCGAGGCCGCGATCCCAGGCCACGATCTACGCCTACTCCGCAGCAGCGCGCCCGATCCTGCAACAGTGGGGGCGCACCTACGACCACCTCCGGGAAGTCACCCCGACCGACATCTACACTGCGCTCGAGCCGATGTCCGGCTACCCGCGCAGGAAAACGGCCGACGCACTGCGGTCGCTGTTCCGCTTCGCGAAACGCCACGGGCTGGTATTCACCGACCCGGCCGCTGGCGTCAGGACACCGCCGATCGATCCCGCGATGAGGCCGATGACGGACGGCGAGATCCGCGCTATCGAGGGCCTCGCCGTCCGCCCGGCACAACGGCTTGCCGTCGCCCTGGCCGCAGAGCACGCCGCGCGAACCAACACGATCAGGCACCTGAAACTTGACGACGTCGACCTGCCGAACCGGCGGATCACACTGGCCGGGCACGACCAGCGGCTAGGCGACCTGACCCACCGGACAATGCGGGCCTGGCTCGGCCACCGGCGCGCTACTTGGCCCCACAGCCCGAACCCGCACGTCCTCATCAGCAAGAGAACCGCCCTCGGCGCCGGGCCGGCCTGCCACGAGTTCGTGCGCTTCTCCCTGGGAGACAGCGGGTTCAGCATCGACCAGATCCGTGCTGACCGGATCCTGCACGAGGCGCTTGCCGCCGGGCCTGACCCGCTGCACCTTTCGCTGGTCTTCAACCTCGACCACTCCACCGCCTTGCGCTACGCGACCGTCGCCGAGCACCTCCTCAGCGACGAGCTCGAGCAACAACCCACGGGAGAACACCAGTGACCAGCCAGCTCAGCGCCGCGCTGCGCGCTGCAGCCGCGGGCATACACCCCGACGAGGCCGCAGCGGGCCTGATCATCAGCCACGGCACGTTCCTGCACCGCGACGAGTTCACGCGCCACGTCGAGACCGCCGCCTGCATCAGCGACGGCACCCCGATGGCGTGGATCGACTGGGACGCGGTCATCGCCGCGCTCGACGGCGGGCGCCTGCCCGCGTCCGGCGGGGAAAAGCGCATCGTGCGCCTCGCGGCCAGCCTCGCCGCCGGACACCTGGTCAGCCTCCGCGACGCCATCCCGGGCCTTGACCGCCAGAGCCTGGAACTGGTCACCACCGCGATCCGCCGCGCCGCCGGACAGTGCGGGTGAATCCAAGTCCGGATCGCGGACCCGACGTGATTCCGGCTCTGATGACCGCTACCACCGCGAGTTCGCCGTGAGAAACCTTCAGTCCGGCTGAACTTGCGGAGAACC
>DATJZH010000409.1:0-46693 GCA_035499215.1 Streptosporangiaceae bacterium
GATGGGAACGGCTGGATCCGCTGCGGTCTCGGCCACCGGCACTGGGGCCGGCTCGGCGCGGCCGGCCTGCTCGCCTACACCGCCTCGGGCGACGATGCCGGCGCCAGCGCGCGACCGGGTCCGGACAGGACGAGCGTGCTGCTGCAGCGCCGTAACTGGTGGGGCCACCACGGCGGCACCTGGGGGCTGCCTGGCGGGGCAGTGGACAGTCACGAAACGGCGATCGCCGCGGCCCTGCGCGAGGCCGCGGAAGAGTGCGCGGCGCCGGCCGGCGCCGTCCGGGTCGAGGGAGTCTTCCACGATGATCACGCCGGCTGGTCCTACGACACCGTGCTCGCGCTGGCAGACGCCGAATTCGAGGTCTACCCGGCAAGCGAGGAGACGCTCGAGGCCATCTGGGTGCCCGTGCCGGAGGTCACCTCCCTCGACCTGCATCCTGGCTTCGCGGCGCACTGGGACACGCTGGCAGCCGCGCTGGCGCCGCTGACGCTCGTCGTCGATGCGGCGAACGTCATGGGCTCCCGGCCGGATGGCTGGTGGCGGGACCGGGCCGGTGCCGCGCTGCGGCTTCGCGACGAGCTGGCCTGGCTGGCCGGGACCGGTCTGACCGGCGTGCCCGGTTCCGCGCGGGTGCCGGAGCTGTCGCTGTGGCTGCCCGACATCATGCTCGTCGTCGAGGGCGCCGCCCGGCCGGCGGCGGTCGCGGATCGCGCTCCGGCCGGCGGCGGCATGTCCGCTGCCGCTGCGCGCAAGCTGCAGGTGATCGCCGCGCCGGGCTCCGGCGACGACACCATCGCCGAGCTGGCTGGCCGGCTGGGCGGCTGGCGGATCGTGGTGACCGCGGATCGTGAGCTGCGCGGCCGGTGCCTGGCCGCGGGAGCCGCCGTGGCAGGGCCCGGCTGGCTGCTCGGCCTGCTGAGCTGATCAGCCGCGGACGGGCGAGCCGCCACGTTTGCCCAGTCCTTCCGCTGGCTGGACCAGCGGTTAGCGGCCAGGGCGGTCCGCGAGATGCTGGTCCCCGGGCCGCGCCGCACCTGTTCGGGGACCGCCTGGCCGACTTCGAGTCGCAGCTGCGCCGGCTGCTCCGCCCGGTCTCGCCCGGCGGCCCGTTCCGCGAGCGGCAGGGGCAGGTCACCCTGGACATCTGGCGGCCGTAACCCGGCCGCTGGCGGCGTCCCTGCGGCGAAGATCATCCCGGTCGGGGGACGGGCCGCCGCCTCACCCGCCCGAGCCTGCCCCCGCTGGTCCCCGGCCAGGCTCTGGCGCCAGCCAGAGCACCCCCATCGGCGGCAGCCGGAGCACGACCGAGGCCGGCAATCCGTGGCAGGGCTCGGCGACAGCTTCGACAGCGCCGAGGTTCCCGACTCCGCTGCCGCCGTATATCCCTGCATCGGTGTTGATCAGCTCAACCCAGCGACCTGGCCGTGGCAGACCGATCCGGTAGCTCTCATGCGGCACGCCGGAGAAGTTGGCGATGCAGGCCACGGTCTGCTGGCTGGCAGCCCGCGCCGCGCCGCCCCCCTCGTGTTCGCTGCCGCCCGCGCCGTCACCGTCGAGGCGGCCCGCGCCGTCGTCTGGTCCGGCGTAGCGAAGGAAGGACAGCACGTTGCCGGCCGAGTCGTTGGCGTCAATCCACTCGAAGCCGGCCGGGTCCCGGTCAAGCCGCCACATCGCGGGCCGCTGGACGTAGGCCCGGTTCAGGTCGTCGACCAGGCGCCGGACGCCGGCGTGCCGGCCCTGGTCGAGCAGCTGCCAGTCCAGGCCATTTTGCTGCGACCATTCGCCCGGCTGGCCGAACTCCGAGCCCATGAACACCAGCTGCTTGCCGGGATGCGCCCACATGTACGCCAGCAGCGACCGGAGCCCGGCGAACTGGCGCCATTCATCCCCCGGCATCTTCCGCAGCAGCGAGCCCTTGCCGTAGACGACCTCATCGTGGGACAGCGGCAAGACGAAGTTCTCGCTGTAGGCATACATCATCGAGAAGGTCATCTGATTGTGGTGGTAGCTGCGATACACCGGATCGCGGGAAAGGTAGTCAAGCGTGTCATGCATCCAGCCGAGGTTCCACTTGAAGCCGAAGCCCAGGCCGCCCAGATAAGGCGGCCTGGTGACACCCGGCCATGCGGTCGACTCCTCGGCGATCATCATGATGCCCGGCACCCGCTTGTAGCAGGTGGCGTTGACCTCCTGGAGGAACGACACGGCGTCCAGGTTCTCCCGGCCGCCGAGAGCGTTCGGTGACCACTGTCCGGGCTTCCTGGAGTAGTCGAGGTAGAGCATGGACGCGACAGCGTCCACCCGCAGCCCGTCCACGTGGAACTCCTCCAGCCAGTAGATGGCATTGGCGACGAGGAAGTTCCGCACCTCTTTCCTGCCGTAGTCGAAGATGAGCGTTCCCCAGTCGGGCTGCTCGCCGCGCCGGGGGTCGGGGTTCTCATACAGCGGGCTGCCGTCGAACCTGGCCAGGGCCCAGTCGTCGCGCGGGAAGTGGGCCGGCACCCAGTCGAGGATGACGCCGATGCCCGCCTGGTGCAGCCGGTCCACGACGTGGCGGAACTCATCGGGCGTGCCGAACCGGGACGACGGCGCATAGTAGGAAGTGACCTGGTAGCCCCACGAGCCGGCGAACGGATGCTCAGCCACCGGCATGAACTCCACGTGCGTGAAGCCGCGCTCGCTCACGTAGGCGGTGAGCTGATCGGCGAGGTCGACATAGGACAGGCCGAGCCGCCAGGAGCCGATGTGCACCTCGTATGCGCTCACCGGGCTGGCCAGCATGTCGGCCTTGCCCCTGACATCGAGCCAGTCCTGGTCGCCCCATTCGTAGCCAGAGGTATACACGACCGATGCGGTGCCGGGCGGCGGCTCGGCGAGCGCGGCCACCGGGTCGGCCTTCAGCCGCCAGTTGCCGTCGCGGCCCCTGATCTCGTACTTGTAGCACGCTCCCGCGCCGAGGCCGGGGATGAGCAGTTCCCACACGCCCGACCCGCCAAGCGAGCGCATCGGGTGCCCCTGGCCGTCCCAGCCGTTGAAATCGCCGAGCACCCGTACGCCCTGGGCATTCGGCGCCCAGACCGCGAACGACGTGCCGCCGGCCTGATCGCGCACATGGGCGCCGAGCACCCGCCACAGCGCCTCGTGCCGGCCCTCCGCGATCAGGTGCAGGTCGAGCTCGCCGAGGGTGGGGGGATGCCGGTAGGGGTCGTCGCTGACGATCTCGCCTGCCCTGCCCGCATAGCTGGCGGCAATCCGGTAGTCGGGTGTGCCAGAGCCAGGCAGCCGCACGGAGAAGACGCCGTCGTGAACATGGGTCATCGGAAGACGGCGGCCGTCGGCGAGAACAGCGGTCACGGATTCCGCCAGCGGGCGCAGCGCCCGGATGATCACGCCGTCGCCGCTGGGGTGCGCGCCGAGAACGGAGTGCGGGTCGTGGTGCCTGCAAGTGGTAATCCGGTCGATTTCCGCATGGCTGACCGGGTCGGCCGGGCTGCCCGTCGCTGACATGATCACGCGGCGGCGATCGACTCGAGCGGGATGGGCAGCCAGGATGGCCGGTGCCGTGCTTCGTAAACCACTTCGTAGACTGCCTTCTCCAGCATCAGCGCGCGCAGCAGCGGCTCGTGCGCCGCCGGATCCATGCCGCCGGCCTGGGCGTAGCCCGCGCAGAAGGCCGCCTGGCATCGCTGCACCCAGTCGTCGGCAGGCGCGCGCAGCCGTGCCTCGTCCGGGTGGCCGAGCAGCCGGTGACGTGCGGCGTAGTCCAGTGACCTGAGCAGGCCTGCCACGTCCCGCAGGGCCGGGGCAGGTGCCCGGCGCTCGGCGAGCGGCACGGCCGGCTCGCCCTCGAAGTCCAGCGCTATCCAGCCGTCTTGCGTCCGCAGGACCTGGCCCAGGTGATAGTCGCCGTGCACCCGCTGCAGCAGGACCGGATCAGTGATCTTGGCGACGTCCTCGTAGGCGGCGTGCAGCTTGGCCGCGTGCCTGCCGAGTTCCGGGACCTCGGCCCTGGCCTGTCCCAGCTTGCGGGTCATCCGGTCGGCGAGGTCAGCCAGCTCGGCGGGCTCGATCTGCCTCGTGCCGAAAGCGGTCGCCATATCGGCATGCAGCTCGGCGGTCGCGCGGCCGAGCAGGTGGGCCTCGGCGGCGAAATGCGGGCCCGGTTCGCCAGGCGCGCGCGCCGCGGCGGGCCTCGCCCCGGCGCCCGGCGGCTCCCCGGCGGCTGGCAGCGGAACCGTCAGGTACTCCCGCTCATAGGCCCCGTGCCGGGCGTACAGGCGGCGGAGATTGGCAGCGGCCAGCGACCAGCCGTCCGTGGCATGCGCCAGGTACTGGGAGAGAACGGCGAGCAGGACGGGCTCCCCGTTCAGCTCCGTCTGAATCCGGCCGTACGGCACGGCGATCCGTTTCGAGCCAAGCCGGGCGAGCGCGCCGGCCACTTCCAGATCGGGGTTCTCGCCGGGGAAGATCCTGCGCAGCACCTTGAGGATGGCAGCCTCGCCGAATACCACGCTGGTGTTGCTCTGCTCCGCGGTCAGCACCCGGCTGCCGGGCCAGCTGCTGACCGGCGCGCCCGGCTCCGTGGCGAACTGCAGCGGGCCGACGGCCCGGCCGGCGGCGATGCCGTCGATCAGGACGCCGCTGAGCTCGGGATCGTGCAGGGCGTCATAGGCCGTCCTGCCGCCCGGCACCGGGCCGATGGCCGCATGGCTCAGCGACGCTGGCAGCCGGGTGCGCAGACCCAGCAGGATCTGATATCTCGCGACGTCCCGGCGGGCCGGCAGGCTGACGATCAGATGACGCAGTTCCGGGTCACCGGAGACGAGCCTGGTGTCGGCAGTAACGGTCAGCCCGCCGACCAGCTCGTCTCTGCCCGCAAACCAGCGCTGCGTCGGCAGCCACTGCGCCAGCGTGTCCTCAAAAGTCATGACTCCAGGCCCACCTCGTCACCTAGTCAACTTTTCCTACCCGCGGTGACCCCATATCTTGCCCACAGATCAGTCAAACATTCGTGGCCACTCCCCAACGTGGCAGGGTAGTCGCAATGGTGACACGAGTGACGAAAACGGCGGACCAGGTATCAGAATTCCCGACAGCAGCAATGATGCGCCCGCAGCGGCGCGCTGACCAGCCGCGCGGCCAGCCGGCGCGAGCCGGCCGGATGCCGCCGGCGCGCGGCCGGGGCCCTCGGCGGGCTGCTGGCGGCTAGCGGCTGGCGGGCGGCTGCAGGATGAACCAGTAGAAGCCGTGCCCCGGCAGGGTCAGCAGGTAGTTCAGCTCGCCGATGGGCGGAAAGGTGACGCCGCCCATGCACTCGATCGGGGTGGAGCCCTCGAATCTGCTGAGATCCAGCTCGACCGGCTGCGGGAACCTGGACAGATTGTTGACGCACAGGATCCGGTCGGTGCCGTCGGCGTTCGTGCCGGACTCGTCGTCATATTCGCGGACGAACGCCAGCACGCTGGGATTGGAGGAGCTGAGCTCGTCATAGCTGCCGAGCGCGAAGACCGGATGACGCTTCCTGATCTCGATCATCCGCCTGGTCCAGTGCAGGAAGGACGCCGGGTTCTTCTCCTGGGACTCCACGTTGATCGCCTGGTACCCGTAGATCGGGTCCATGATCACTGGCAGGTACAGCCTTGCCGGGTCGCAGTAGGAGAACCCGGCGTTGCGGTCGACGGTCCACTGCATCGGCGTGCGCACGCCGTCCCGGTCGCCGAGCCAGATGTTGTCGCCCATGGCGATCTCGTCGCCGTAATACAGCACCGGTGAGCCGGGCAGCGAGAGCAGCAGCGCGGTGAAGAGCTCCAGCTGGTTACGGTCGTTGCCCAGCAGCGGGGAAAGCCGGCGCCTGATCCCGATGTTGGCCTTCATCCGCGGATCCCTGGCGTACTCCATGTACATGTAGTCGCGCTCGTCGTCGGTGACCATCTCGAGCGTCAGCTCATCGTGATTGCGCAGGAAGATGCCCCACTGGCAGCCCGACGGCAGCGACGGGGTCTGCGCCATGATCTCCGAGATCGGGTAGCGCTGCTCGCGGCGCACCGCCATGAAGATCCGCGGCATCAGCGGGAAGTGGAAGGCCATGTGGCACTCGTCGCCGCCGACCGAGGGATCGCCGAAGTACTCCACCACATCATCGGGCCACTGATTGGCCTCGGCCAGCAGTACCCGGTCCGGGTAGAGCCGGTCAATCTCGGCCCTGACCCGCTTCAGGTACTCGTGCGTCTCCTTGAGGTTCTCGCAGTTGGTCCCCTCCCGCTCGTACAGGTACGGCACGGCGTCCAGCCGGAAGCCGTCGATGCCCAGGTCCAGCCAGAACCGCAGCACCTCGATCATGGCGTCCTGGACCCGCGGGTTCTCGTAGTTCAGGTCCGGCTGGTGGGAGAAGAACCTGTGCCAGTAATACTGGCCGCGGACCTGGTCGTAGGTCCAGTTGGACTGCTCGCTGTCGACGAAGATGACCCGGGCCTCGCTGTACCGGTCGTCGGTGTCGGACCAGACGTAAAAGTCCCCGAACGGCCCGTCCGGGTCCTTGCGCGACGCCTCGAACCAGGGATGGGCGTCGCTGGTGTGGTTCATGACCAGGTCGGCGATGACCCGGATCCCCCGCTTGTGGGCGCCCTCGACCAGCTCGACGAAGTCGCCGATGGTGCCGAAGTCCGGCAGGATCGCGGTGAAGTCGGCGATGTCATAGCCGCCGTCGCGCAGCGGGGAGGCGTAGATCGGCAGCAGCCAGATGCAGTCGATGCCGAGCCACTGGAGGTAGTCCAGCCGCGAGGTCAGGCCGCGAAGGTCGCCGGTTCCGTCGCCGTTGGAGTCGTAGAAGCCGCGGATCAGGACCTCGTAGAAGACGGCCCGCTTGAACCACTGCGGATCCCTGGGCTTGTCGAACGAGAAGGAATCGACAGGCTCGCTGGGGGCCGTGGCCGAGCTCGGATGGAATCCCGGCCTGGGCGTGCTCAGTGACGGGGGCTGCCCCGGCTGCTGAATCACCACTGCATCACCACTGGGTCACCACTGCGCTCTCCTGCGGGGGTATCCGTTGTTTCTGCTAGGTCTATCTGCTGTGCTCGCTATGCCGTGACCGTGAAGATGTGCGCCGGCGTCGTCTGCGGGTCAAGGCGGACGTAATTTGACTGGCTCCAGCGAAAGGACGCACCGGAGAGCTCATCGGTCACGGTGAATCCCGAGTCCGGATCCAGTCCGAGCGCCGGGCCATCAAGCCAGATCGTGGCCTCGCGCGGCTGGTGCGGGTCAAGGTTCACCACGACAAGTACCGTGTCGCTGCCCGGCGCGCCCGTGGCCTGCGCACCGCTTCTCTTCGAGAAGCACAATATCTCCGGCCGGTCCGGGTAATGGAAACGCACGTTGCGAAGCTCGTGCAGGGCCGGGTGCGCGCGCCTGATGGCGTTCAGCGTGGTGATGAAGGGCGCGATGCTCTGCCCCGTCCGCTCGGCGTGCGCCCAGTCCCTGGGCCGGTAGGCATACTTCTCCGAGTCCAGGTACTCCTCGCTGCCCGGTGCCGCCGGGGTGTTCTCGCCGAGCTCGAAGCCGGAATAGACGCCCCACGAGGGCGACAGCAGCGCCGCCAGCACGGCGCGGACGCGGAACGCGGCCGGCCCGGCGTACTGCAGGTACTGGCACAGGATGTCCGGGGTGTTGACAAAAAAATTCGGCCGCATGTACGCGGCCGCCGCCCGCAGGTCGGCCATGTACTCGGTCAGTTCGGCGGCGGTGTTGCGCCAGGTGAAGTACGTGTAGGACTGGTGGAACCCGATCGCCGCCAGCGCGTGCATCATAGCGGGCCGGGTGAAGGCCTCGGCCAGGAACAGGACATCGGGGTCGGTCGATGCGATCTCGGCCAGCAGCCGCTCCCAGAATCGCAGCGGCTTGGTGTGCGGGTTGTCCACCCGGAAGATCCTCACTCCATGGTCCATCCAGTGCCGCACGAGCTGCAGGACGCCGGCATAGATCCCTTCGGGATCGTTGTCGAAATTCAGCGGGAAGATGTCCTGGTACTTCTTCGGCGGGTTCTCGGCATACGCGATGCTGCCGTCCGCGCGAGTGGTGAACCACTCGGGGTGCTTGTTCACCCAGGGATGATCGGGCGATGCCTGCAGCGCCAGGTCCAGCGCCACCTCCATGCCGAGCTGGCCGGCCTTGGCGACGAACGCGTCGAAATCAGCCAGTGTGCCGAGATCCGGGTGGATCGCCTCGTGCCCCCCCGCGGGCGAGCCAATTGCCCACGGCGAGCCGGGATCCCCGGGCTCCGCATGCAGGGTATTGTTCTGGCCTTTCCGCGCGGTGCTGCCGATCGGGTGGACCGGCGGCAGGTAGACCACGTCGAAGCCCATCTCGGCAATGGCGTCCAGGCGGCCGGCCGCCGACTGCAGCGTGCCTGACACCGGCGCTTGCTGCCCGGAGGGATCGATCCTGGCACCCTCGGACCGCGGGAAGAATTCATACCACGCCCCGAACAGCGCGCGCTCACGGTCCACGACCAGCGGGAACCAGGCTGACCGGGTCAGCAGATCGCGCAGCGGGTAGGCGCTCAGGATCGAGATCACGTCCGGCTGCGCCGCGGCGGCCAGCCGCTCGGGCGGCGCACTGGCGGGACTGCGAAGCTCGGCGGCGGCGGTCTTGAGCCTCGAGCGTGCCCGCCGGGCCTCATGCTCGGCCGACGGGTGCGCCCTGGCCGGCCGGATGCGGCCGGCGGCCCGCTCCAGCAGCCGCGCGCCCTCCTCGAGCATAAGCTCGACGTCCTGGCCGATCGGGATCTTGATGGCCGCGTCGTGCTGCCAGCGGGCAATGGGATCCCCCCACGCCTCGATCTGGAAGTGCCAGGTTCCCGTGCGCCCCGCCGTGACGTCGGCGCCGTAGCGGTCTGTTCCCTCGGCCAGCAGCCGCATCTGCACCAGCGGCAGCCACGCGCCGCCCGGATCGCGCAGCACCACGCCGGTGCCGAGCATCTCATGGCCCTCGCGGAAAACGGTGGCGCTGACCTGGAAGGTCTCGCCGGTCACTGCCCTGGCGGGATACCGCCCGCAGTGCACGACGGGCTGCACGTTCAGGATGGGAATTCTGCCGATCACCCCTGAAAACTACCCAGCCCCACTCCGGCCAAAGCGAGCAGCCCGGCTGGTAGCGGCCCGCGGCCCGCTGCCGCCGTTGCGAACTGCGATTCCGGCGCAAAAATGCACCGGTGCGGGCCGCCGCCGCGCCGCCGCGCAGAAAGCCCGCCAGTCAAGTGCGGCCCGAGGTTCCCGTCCGGCCCGGAACAGATTAGTGTCGCTCAGCGTGAGAGCTATCCGCCGACTGACCGTCCATCCGGCCCTGCCGGAACCGCTGGCGCCGCTGCAGGACCTCATGCTGAACCTGCGCTGGTCCTGGCATGCCGAGACACTTGACTTGTTTGGCACGATCGATCAGGCCGCCTGGCAGCGCGTCGGGCGCGACCCGGCAGCGCTGCTGGCCCAGGTGTCGCAGGAGCGCCTGGTCAGCCTGGCCGCAGATCAGGATTTCCTGGGCAGGCTCAGGGACGCTGCCGACGAGCTGCGCGCCTACCTGACCGGCCCGCGCTGGTACCAGCAGGTCAGCGACCAGGCCGCGGGCTGGCCGCGCAGCGTCGCCTACTTCTCGCCGGAGTTCGGCATTACCGCGGCACTGCCGCAGTACTCCGGCGGCCTCGGCATTCTCGCCGGGGATCACCTGAAGGCGGCCAGCGACCTGGGCGTTCCGCTGACCGGCGTCGGCCTGCTGTACCGACACGGCTACTTCACCCAGTCGCTGTCGGCCGAGGGCTGGCAGATGGAGCGCTATCCGGCCAACGATCCGGCCGGCCTGCCGCTGACGCTGCTGCGCGACGGCCAGGGCTCCGCCGTCCGGGTGATGGTCAGGCTGGCCGACGGGATCCCGCTCGCCGCGCAGATCTGGATCGCGCAGGTTGGCCGGGTGCCGCTGCTGCTGCTCGACTCCTACGTGGAGGAGAACGAGCCGAGCCTGCGGGAGGTGACCGACCGGCTCTACGGCGGCGGCAGCGACCACCGGCTGCGCCAGGAGCTGCTGCTCGGCATCGGCGGCGTCCGGGCCCTGCGGGCTTACTGCGCGATCACCTCGCGGCCCGAGCCCGAGGTGTTCCACACAAACGAGGGCCACGCGGGCTTCCTCGGCCTTGATCGCATCCGCGAGTACGTCCAGCAGGGCCTGAGCTTCGACGAGGCCGCCGAGATGTGCCGGGCCGGCACGGTCTTCACCACCCACACGCCGGTGGCCGCCGGCATCGACAGGTTCACCAGGGAGCTCGTGCAGCGCCAGTTCGCTGACGGCGCCGCCGACCCGGCGCTGCCTTCCGAGCGGGTGCTCGCGCTCGGTGCCGAGAGCTTCCCCGGCGGGGACGCTGGAGTTTTCAACATGGCGGTGATGGGCATGCGGCTGGCCCAGCGGGTCAACGGCGTCAGCAGGCTGCACGGCGCGGTGAGCCGGGAGATGTTCAGCGGGCTGTGGCCTGGGTTCGATACCGATGAGGTGCCCATCGGGTCAGTCACCAACGGCGTGCACGCCCCGAGCTGGGTGGCGCCGGAGATCCTCGGCCTGCTTCAGGACGGCCGCCCGTCCGAGGATGCGGCCGAGGACGGCGCATCCTGGGAGCGGGCCCAGATCGGGCCGGCCCAGCTGTGGAAGATCCGCGGGCAGCTGCGGGCCCGGCTGGTGGATCAGGCCCGCCGGCGGCTGCGGGCATCCTGGCGGCAGCGCGGCGCTTCCGAGGCAGAGCTTTTCTGGATCGACGGCGTTCTCGACGATCAGGTGCTCACGATCGGCTTTGCCCGCCGGGTTCCCGCCTACAAGCGGCTGACGTTGATGCTGCAGGATCCGGACCGGCTGATCGAGCTGCTGCTCGACCCGGAGCGTCCGCTGCAGATCGTGATCGCCGGCAAGGCGCATCCGGCCGACGACAGTGGCAAGCTGTTCGTCCAGCAGATGGTGCAGTTCACCGACGACCCGCGGGTCCGGCACCGCATCGTCTTCCTGCCCGACTACGACATGGGCCTGGCGCTGACCCTTGTGCAGGGCTGCGACGTCTGGCTGAACAACCCGCTCCGGCCGCTTGAGGCGTGCGGGACCTCGGGCATGAAGGCCGCGCTGAACGGCGGCCTCAACCTGTCGGTCCGCGACGGCTGGTGGGACGAGTGGTATGACGCCACCAACGGCTGGGCGATCCCGTCCGCCGACGACGTCAAAGATCCGCGGCGCAGGGACGAGCTCGAGGCGGCCGCGCTGTATGACCTGCTGGGCCAGTCAGTGGCTCCGCTGTTCTATGACAACTCAGCCGATGGCCTGCCGAGCCGCTGGCTGGAGATGATCGCCGGCACGCTGCGGACGCTGGGACCCAAGGCGCAGGCCACCCGGATGGTCCGCCAGTACGTGACCGAGTTCTACCTGCCCGCCGCGCGGGCTTCCCGCGCGCTCGCCGATGGCGCGGCCGCGGCTCCCGGTGCGCAGCCGCCGTACACCGGCGCCCGCGAGCTGGCCGCCTGGAAGCAGCGGGTCACCGCAGCGTGGCCGGCGGTCCGGGTCGACCACGTCGAGGCCGATGAAGGCACTCAGGTGCCTGGCGCGCCGCTGGCGGTCCGGGCCAGCATCGCGCTCGGCGAGCTGTCCCCCGCTGATGTGACCGTCGAGGTGGTCTACGGCAGCATCGGCGAATCCGACGAGCTCATCGACCCGGCACATGCGGCGCTGGCGATGGAGACGCCGCCGGGCGCCGACGGCGTGGCACGGTACGCGGGCGAGGCGCAGCTAGGGCGGCCGGGGCCGTTTGGCTATACAGTCCGGGTGCTCCCGCACCACCCGATGCTGGCGGTGCCAGCGGAACTGGGCCTCGTCACGGTGCCGGATGCCCCGGCCGGAATGGCGGACGGCGACCTGCGCTGACGGCCGGCGACCGTTTCCTGATCCGGCTTCCCGGCCGTTACTGAGCGCGGCCCGGTCGGCGGCGGCCGAACGCCATGTCTGCAACGCACCGTTGCCGGCAAATTACGCCGTGTCAGTAAACCACGGGTAGCGACGCGGCGTCCCCCTACGAGGACATCATGGCGGCGGCAGGAATTTCTTCCTGTCCCAGGCAGAACGCCAGCAAAACCGAAAGGGGCATGACATCCTGTGATAGAACGCTGGCGGTAAGTGACGAGACGTTTCGTCACTCTCTGCTACTGAGCCATTACCCCCGAATTCGAGAGGACCTGCCCTCGTGAGAACTCAGATCAAGCCGGACAACCGCCTGCTGACCCCGGCCGAGGTCGCCGCGATGCTCAGGGTGGACCCGAAGACCGTCACCCGATGGGCGCGGTGCGGCAAACTCTCCTCGATCCGCACGCCCGGCGGGCACCGTCGCTACAGCGAGGCGGAGGTGCGCAGCTTCCTGAACGGCTGGCACGGCGTCACGATGCCACGCGCCTCCGGCGAGTGACGCGGCCCAGTCCCTGCCTCAGTACGCCAGCGGCAGGGAGCCGGCCCGCTGTCGGCTGCCCGCGCCGGCCAGGCCAGTCTGGCTGAGCATCGCCGATCGCGCGCCTGCTCATCGGCTGGGTTCGGCCCTTCGCGGCAGTGCGCGTTAAGGTCGGCGCGCTAAGGTCGGCCAGTGAGTCCGGTGGCCACCCCCGGTACTCAGCGAGGGGACTGAACATGGGAGTCATGCTAAGCCTGGACCGACCGGGGCCGGTCCAGCGCCAGCGGCACGGAAACCACGCCAGGAGCGCCGGGGACCGGGTGGCCGGAAACGGCGGCCGGCCGGCGGCGCGGCATGGTCCGGCCGCGCGCTGGCCGCGGCGGCTGCGTAGGATCGGGGCTCGGCATGGAGGTGCTGCATGGGCGACCTCGTACAGGTAGCGGCCAATCGGGCGGTGGCGACCATCCGGCTCGACCGGCCGCCGATGAATGCGCTGAACGCGCAGGTTCAGGCGGAGATCGCAGCCGCAGCCGAGCAGGTCAGCGCTGATCCCGCGGTCCGCGCCGTCATCATCTACGGCGGCCCGAAGGTATTCGCCGCCGGCGCGGACATCAAGGAGATGTCCGGTGCCAGCTACAGCCAGATGGCAGTCCGCACCCGGCGGCTGCAGGACTCCTTCACCGCCGTGGCGAAGATCCCCAAGCCGGTGGTGGCGGCCATCACCGGCTATGCGCTGGGCGGCGGGCTGGAGCTCGCGCTGTGCGCGGACTTCCGGATAGCCGGCGAGAGCGCCAGGGTCGGCCAGCCCGAGGTCTTGCTTGGCGTGATACCCGGGGCCGGCGGGACCCAGCGGCTGCCGCGGCTGATCGGGCCCGCCAGGGCCAAGGACATCGTGTACACGGGCCGGTTCGTCGGCGCCGCCGAGGCCCTCGCCATCGGGCTGCTCGACCAGGTAGTGCCCGATGCCGAGGTCTATGCCGCAGCCCGCGACCTGGTGGCGCGTTACGCGGGCGGTCCGGCCATCGCGCTGCGCGCGGCCAAGCAGGCCATTGACGCGGGCCTGGACGTTGACCTGGACAGCGGCCTGGAGATCGAGCGGCTGAATTTCGCCGGCCTGTTCGGCACCGAAGACCAGCAGACCGGCATGCGCAGCTTCATCGAGAACGGGCCGGGCAAGGCCACGTTCGCCGGGCGGTGACCGGTGACCGAGCCGAGTGACAGTCCCTCGCTTGACATGGTCACCGCGGCGCTGCGCGCCGACAGCGCCGATGTCGCCATGTACGCGCGGGTGCTGACCGAATCGCTGGGGGACTCGCTGCCGCCGGGAGTCGTCGCCATCGAGCGGGACAGGACGGTGTCGGACCGGATGCATGGCCGCCCCGGCGCGGTGTCCAAGATCACTGTCCGGCTGGGCGAGCAGGTGCTGACGCTCGCCATCCAGCGCGGCGGGCCGGCTGCCGAGATCTGCCGCGAGGTGCGCGGCGTGGTGCTGTCCCGCCAGCCGGTCGCGCTGGGCGACTGGGCTGCCGAGCTGGCCAGGGCGCTGGTCAGCTACGCGGAGCGGAACGCCGACGCGGCCAGGGCGCTGCGGCGCCTGGTGGCGGGAAGCTGACCCCGTGACGAGCCGCCTTATTACCCGGTTGGCGCGGGCACGCCGGCCGGGAGGAATCCGTAGGCTGTGAAGTCATGACTGTGCAGGACCGGATCCCGGAGCAGCTGGGGCCCTACCGCCTGATCGAGCGGCTCGGCGAGGGCGGCATGGGCGTGGTCTACCTTGCCAGGGATCCCGCCCAGCGCATGGTCGCCGTCAAGGCCCTGCGGTCCACCGTGGCCGTTGATCCGACTGCCCGCAGGCGGCTGGCCCGAGAGGTCGAGATGATGCGCCGCGTGCACAGCCCGTTCGTGGCCCAGGTCATCGACGCGGATGTGACTGCTGACCCGCCCTATATCGTAACCAGGCACGTGCCGGGCCGCACGCTTGACGACATCGTCGCCGCGACCGGCCCGCTCGGCGGCCTGGCGCTGGCCCGGCTTGCCGGCGGGCTCGCCGCGGCCCTGACTGCGGTGCACGCGGCGGGAGTCGTGCACCGGGACCTGAAGCCGGGCAACGTCATGCTCGTCAACGGCGAGCCCGTCGTGATCGACTTCGGCATCGCCCAGGCGCCCGAGTCAACCAGGATCACCCTGACGGGCATGTTCATGGGCACGCCCGGCTACCTTGCCCCCGAGGTCATCGAGGGCAAGCAGGGCGGCCCGGCGGCCGACGTGCACTCCTGGGGGGCCACGGTCGCTTTCGCCGCGACCGGGCGGCCGCCCTTCGGCACCGGCTCTTTCGAGACAATCTTCTACCGGATCGTGCATGGCCAGCCTGATCTCGACAGGATGCCGGCGCCGCTGGCCTCGCTGGTGGCGCGCGCGCTGGCACGCGACCCGGCGGTCCGGCCCGCCGCTGCCGAGCTGGCAGCCCGGACCGCCGCCCTCGACCCGGCCGCCCTGGTGCCGGGCCGGGCGGCCGCGGGCGCGCGACCGATTGCGTCCGGGCCGACGGTCTGCGACCCGCCCGCCGTCGGGGTCAGGCCACGCGGCCGCGCAGCCGCCCGAGCCGCTCCGTGGCCGGCCCGCGGTGCCAGCCGGCCGTTCGCCGCGGGCCGGCCGGGGCCCGGAGCGGCCTGGCCGGGGCCGGCCGGGCCAGGGCCGGCCGGCCCCGGCCGGGGCACGGCGGGCCCGGGCGCGGCGGGCCTGGCCGGGGATCTGGGCGCGGCGGGGCTGGCGGCGGGCCCGGCAGGCCTGGCGGGGGCGGGCACGGCGGGCGACTTTCGTGATCTGCTTCCCCCCGTCAGCTACGCGCCGCCGGCACCCGGCCCGCCGCCACAGCAGCACGCCCCGCGCAGCGGGGCGCCGCCGCAGCCGGGGGCCGCCGGCCCGGCGGCCCGGTCGTCAGTGCGGAGCCCGCTGGTCATCGGCCTGATTGCGATGCTGATCGCGGTCAGCGTCGCGCTGCCGCTGGCCGGGACCGCGGCGGCGCTCGCCGTCCTGACTGCCCTGCGGGCCTGTCACCTTACCGGCAGCAGGCTGGCGAAGCGGCAGCTCAGGCAGGGCCGTCGGCCGGCCGACTCCGTCCTGGCCTGCGCGTACTTCCCGGTGGCGCTGTGCAGGTCGGCGGTGCGCTTCCTGCTGCTGTCGCCGCTGGCCTTGCTCAGCGCCGGGGCGGTGGCCGCGGTCACGCTCATCGGCATGCCGATGCACCCGCTGCCGCGGGCTCTTGGCTACGGCGCCGGGACGCTGGTCGCCTGCTACGGCCTGGGGCCCGGCTCCGGCAGCTGCCGCAGGCCGCTGGCGCGGGTTCTTGGCGCGCCCGCCCGCCCCGCCGCCAGGATCGTGACCGCTCTCGTGGTCGCCGCCCTGGCCATCGCCGCGATCGCGACCGCGGGATCTGCCCCGCCGGCTTTCTGGCCGGCCAGGAATCTGAGCGCGCAGCTCGCGCACATGCCGGGCCTGCACGGCGTGATCACCGACATCCGGCTGTCGATCGTCAGATCCGGCCGCGTGGTCGGGTTGTGAGAAGTGGTCGGGTCGTGAGAACTGGCCAGCGGAGTTCCTCAGCCGGCCCGCTGCCGGTACGCGCGGGGCCCGGCAGCTGATCGCCGGGGCGTCCCGCCGCCAGTGCCCCGGCCGCCCTCTGCCGCGACGACCCCGGGGAGCGGCGTCGTCGCGGCGGCCGCGGGCGGGGCGGCGCGCACCGCGGGCCCGCCGTAGCCGCGGGGGCCCGACGGTGGCGCGCCGCAGGGGGCGGGCGCGGGCGGGTCGGCACCGTCCTGTCGCGGCGGCAGCGGCCTGACCAGCCCGAGGGTCACGATCTCGTTGGCAAGCCGGACGCGCCGGTTCGGCCCCTCCGGGATGCGGAATTTCTGATACAAGCGCAGCAGATGCTGCTTCACGGCCGCTTCGGTCACTACCAGGTCGGTGGCGATCTCGCGGGCGGTGGCCGGGGCGACGAAGGCCTCGTCCGACAGCGCGGGCCGGCACAGCGAACCCACCACGTCGAGCTCGCGCCGGGTCAGTTCCGGGGTCGCTGACCTGCGCAGTTCCACTTCCTCCGGGCAGTCCTCGGCCAGCAGGCCGCCGATCCGGCAGCGCGCTGAGCCGAAAGTGACGACATCGCCATCCGCCAGCAGGCGCTGGGCAATGAGGCGCCCGTTGACCCGGGTGCCATTTCGCGATAATCCGAAATCAATGACATATGCGTAAGGCCCGCGACGGACGATCTCGGCGTGCAGCTGCGAGACGCTCGGGTCGGTCAGGCGGATGTCGACGTGGCCGCCGCGCCCGACGGTGGTCACGTCCGGGCCGAGGGGTATGACAGATCCGCTGTCCTCGATCCGGATATGGGGGGTCTCCATGACCGTTCCTCCTGCCCGCCGGAGCAGTCACTGATATCTCACTGTTCAGCTACCCTGCCGCGGCTGCTTCCTACCCTGTTCGACAGCACCGGCCGGCCAGGGCGCAGTCTGGGCCGGACTGCTGGCCTTATCCACGGTGGCCGCCTCGGAACGGTCAGGCCGCGCAAGTACACTGCCGAGCGAGGCGGCCGGAAGGAACACTTATGGCGGAAAGACCGTCCAGGGGACTGGACGACGTCATCGCCGCGTCGACCGCGGTGAGCGACATGGACGGCCGGGCGGGCCGCCTGCCCTGCCGCGGCTACGACATCAGCCAGCTCCTCGGAGCCGCCACCTTCGAAGAGATCGCACGCCTCGCGCAGCGCGGGTCCGTGCCGAGCCGGGGCGAGCTTCACGGCTACCGGGCTGAGCAGCACGCGGACGACCGGCTGATCAGGCCGGACAGTGAGTACATCGGGGCGGGCGGGCTGAGCCGGGTGCCGCTGGAGCTGAAGTGAGGCATGCCGTGCCGGGCGCATCCCGGCAGCAGCGGAGCAGCCCGGCCACCGGCCCGGTCCGGCACCCTGACCAGTTGGCGTACTGGATGGTGCTCTGCGGAGCCCTCCTCGGCCTGCTGGCAGTCATCGTCGGTGCGAGCTACGTCAGGGGCGGTACGTTGGGACTGGCGGGGGTCCTGCTGGCCGCCGCGGTAGCCAGGCTCGTCCTGCCCGAGCGCCGGGCGGGCATGCTCAGATCCCGGCGGCGGCTGGCGGACGCAGCGGCGCTAGGCGCGCTGGGCATCGGCGTGCTCGTCGCGGGCCTGGTGCTGCCGGCCCCACCCTGACGCGATGGCTGCGCGGCCGGCCCGTCCAGACGGGCCGCCGGCGACGCCGGGTCGGCCAGGGCCAGGTGAGCCTGACGCGGTACCTTCTGGCGCCAGGATCGACGGACTGAAGGAAAGGGAATCAGCGGCATGTCCAAGATCAAGGTAGCCAATCCCGTCGCGGAGCTCGACGGCGATGAGATGACGCGGATCATATGGCAGTTCATCAAGGACCAGCTGATCCTGCCCTACCTGGACATTGAGCTGAGATACTACGACCTGTCGATCCAGCACAGGGATGCCACCGATGACCAGGTGACGGTGGATGCCGCGAACGCCATCAAGAACTGTGGCGTCGGCGTCAAATGCGCCACGATCACCCCGGATGAGGCCCGGGTGGCCGAGTTCGGGCTGAAGCGGATGTGGCTATCCCCCAACGGGACAATCCGCAATATCCTGGGCGGCGTCGTGTTCCGTGAGCCGATCGTGGTGTCCAGCATCCCGAGGTTCGTACCCGGCTGGACCAGCCCGATCATCATCGGCCGCCACGCGCATGGCGATCAGTACCGGGCGACTGACTTCGTCGTGCCCGGCCGGGGAACGGTGACTATCTCCTTCCGGCCCGATGGCGCGGGCGAGCCGCTCGACTTCGAGGTGGCGCAGTACACCGGCGGCGGCGTGGCCATGGGCATGTACAACTTCGACGATTCGATCCGCGACTTCGCCCGTGCGACCATGCGGTACGCGCTCGACCGGCGCTACCCGCTCTACCTGTCCACCAAGAACACGATCCTGAAAGCCTACGACGGACGCTTCAAGGACATCTTCGCCGAGGTATTCGAGACCGAGTTCAAGTCCGAGTTCGAGGCAGCGGGAATCGGCTACGAGCACCGGCTGATCGATGACATGGTGGCGCAGGTGATCAAGGGTGACGGCGGCATCGTCTGGGCCTTGAAGAACTACGACGGTGACGTCGAGTCTGACATCGTGGCCCAGGGTTTCGGCTCGCTGGGCCTGATGACCAGCGTGCTGCTGACGCCGGACGGCAAGACCATCGAGGCCGAGGCCGCTCACGGCACAGTGACCCGGCATTACCGCCAGCACCAGCAGGGCCTGCCGACGTCCACCAACCCCATTGCCTCGATCTTCGCCTGGACCAGGGGCCTGGCCTACCGCGGCAAGCTGGATGGCACCCCGGAGGTCACCGCGTTCGCCGACACCCTCGAGCGGGTGTGCGTTCAGACCGTGCTGGGCGGCAAGATGACCAAGGACCTGGCCCTGCTCGTGGGCGGCCAGGCACAGTACCTGACGACAGAGGAATTCCTGGCCGCGCTGGCTCAGAACCTGCGGGCAGCGATGGCCGTGAGTGCAGGCCAGCAGTAGCCAGCGCGAGCAAGGCCGGCCAGGACGCGGCCAGCCAGCACGGGGCCGGCCGGCTCAGGCCGGCCAGCCAGCAGGACGGCAGGCCGGCCCAGGCCGACCGGTCGGCACGAGGGCAGCCGGCCCGGGCCGGCCAGCCCGGATACGCCCAGCAAAGGAGAGCACCGAAATGGCCCGCACAGGCAAGGTAACCGTCGTCGGAGCCGGGTTCTACGGCTCGACCACCGCGCAGCGGCTCGCCGAGTACGACATCTTCGATGAGGTCGTGCTGACCGACATCGTCGAGGGCAAGCCAGAGGGGCTGGCCCTGGACATGAACCAGTCGCGCCCGGTCGAGGGCTTCGAGACGAAGGTCACCGGCCAGACCACCGGACCCGCGGGCGAGGGCTACGAGGCGATCGCCGGCTCGGGCATCATCGTGATCACTGCCGGGCTGCCCCGCAAGCCGGGCATGAGCCGGATGGATCTGATCGGCGTCAACGCCAAGATCGTCCGCAGCGTCACCGAGCAGGCCGTCAAGCACGCTCCTGAGGCGGTGCTCATCGTGGTCTCCAATCCGCTGGATGAGATGACCGCTCTGGCGGCGAAAGTCTCCGGATTCCCGGCCAGCCGGGTCATGGGCCAGGCGGGCATGCTCGACACAGCGCGCTTCAGCTATTTCGTCGCCGACCGCCTCGGCGTTCCCGTTTCGTCGGTGCGGACACTGACGCTGGGCTCGCACGGCGACACGATGGTCCCCGTTCCCTCTGCCTGCGCTGTCGACGGCAGGCCGCTGGCCGACCTGCTGCCCGCCGCGGACATCGATGCGCTGGTCGAGCGCACCAGGAATGGCGGAGCCGAGATCGTCGGCCTGCTGAAGACCGGTTCTGCGTACTATGCCCCGTCAGCTGCGGCAGCCCGGATGGCCCGCGAGGTCGCGACGGACTCTGGCTCCGTCCTGCCCGTCTGCGCCTGGGTGGATGGCCAGTACGGGATTTCCGGCGTCTTCCTCGGCGTCGAGGCGGAGATCGGCGCCACCGGTATCCGGCGGGTCGTCGAGCGTGACCTGACGCCCGATGAGCTGGCTGCCCTGCGGTCAGCTGCCGAGGCCGTGCGGGCCAAGCAGGCCGACGTCGCCAGCCTGTAACGCCGCCCAGCCGCAGACCGGGCACATCGCCTGCCCGGGGGGCGGCGGGCACCGGGCGCGGCAGGCGCCGGGCTGGGCTCGCCGCGTCGACCTGGACTGCTTAGACTGTGCGGACACCGCGTCGCTGTGCGGTGTCCGCCGCGGCCGGTGGCATTACCGCCAGCGTCATCGTGTCCGGTCGACAGCCGAGGTCAGGGATCCAGACGTGAAGGGCGTCGGCTGGGACGTCATCATCGTCCTGGTCATCATTCTCATCGGGGGCTTCTTCGCGGGCGCCGAGATGGCCCTCGTGTCCCTCCGCGAGGGTCAGGTACGGGTGCTGGCCAGGCGCGGCAAGCGCGGTAAGCGCGCCGCGCGGCTTGCGCAGGACCCGAACAGGTTCCTGTCGGCGGTCCAGATCGGCGTGACCGTCGCGACTTTGCTGTCGGGTGCGTTCGGCGCCGCGACCTTGGCCAGTGACCTTCGCAAGGTGCTGGGCAGGCACATCTCACCAGGTCTGGCCTCGGCGCTTTCGCTGGTCGCCGTCACGCTGGCTATCTCGTTCTTCACGCTGATCCTCGGGGAGCTGGCGCCCAAGCGCATCGCCCTGCAGCGGGCCGAGCGGGTGTCGCTGGCAGCGGCCCCGGTGCTGGACCGGCTTGCCACGCTGGCCCGGCCGCTGGTCTGGCTGCTGTCCCGGTCGACCAACCTGGTGGTGCGGCTGCTCGGCGGCGACCCGGCCATAAGCCGCGGAGTCATGACCGACGAGGAGCTCCGTGACCTGGTGGCCGGAAACCAGACGCTCAGCGCCGACGAGCGCCACATCGTCGGCGAGGTCTTCGACGCGGGCAAGCGCCAGATCCGCGAGGTCCTGATGCCGCGGACCGAAGTCGAGTTCCTGCCCGCCGATATGACGCTGCAGGACGCGGCGCAGATCGTGGCCAAAGAGCCCTACTCCCGCTTTCCCGTCTACCGGGAGTCCTATGACGACGTCGTCGGCTTCGTGCACGCACGGGACCTGCTCGATCCCGGTGCGGTGAACGGGCTGTCCCGCCAGGTCGGCGAGATGTGCCGGCCGGTAAAGCTGCTGCCGACGAGCAAGACCGTGCTGTCGGCCCTGTCGGAGATGCGCAAAGACCGGGCGCACCTGGCGATCGTGGTCGACGAGTACGGCGGCACGGCAGGCATTGTGACGCTCGAGGATCTGGTCGAGGAGCTCATCGGCGACATCCAGGACGAGTACGACCTCGATGCGGGGAACCCCAGGCACCTCCTCGGCGGTGAGCTAGAGGTCGACGGCCTGCTGAACCTGGATGAGTTCGCCGAGCAGACCGGGATCGAGCTGCCGGAGGGGCCGTATGAGACCGTCGCCGGCTATCTGCTCGCTGCGCTCGGCCATCTGCCCGGCCTGGGCGAGTCCGTCGAGGTAGCCGGGCGGAAGCTGACGGTTACCCAGCTGGACGGGCGCCGGATAGCCCGGCTGCGGGTAGGCCCGGCCGAGGCGCCCGCGGCCCCGGCAGCAGCACAGCAGGAACCGGGCGCAGCAGCCCACTAGAATGAGCGGACCCAGCCGTGCGCGGCCGCTGCGGCGTCGCGGCAGCGCGATGCCCGGCCCGGCTTCGGGCGCCGGGGCAGGCCGGCGGCACCGCCCTCTCGGAAGGTAGCACCGTGCACCCCAGCGCAGGTAACGCAGTTGGCGATGCCCACCCCGTGCTGGTCGTGGATTTCGGGGCGCAGTACGCCCAGCTCATCGCGCGCCGGGTGCGGGAGTGCCAGGTTTACTCGGAAATCGTGCCGAGCACGATGCCGACCGCGCAGATGCTCGCCAGGCATCCGGCGGCGATCATCTTGTCCGGCGGTCCCGCCTCGGTCTACGCGCCGCTGGCGCCGCCCGCGCCGGCGGGCCTGTTCGAGGCGGCAGTACCGGTCCTGGGTATCTGCTACGGCTTCCAGCTGATGATGGCGGCGCTTGGCGGGGCAGTGCAGCGGACCGGCGGCGGGGAGTACGGTGCCGCCACGCTCGAACTCGGCCGGGCAGGCGGCCCGGCGGCAGGCGGCACGCTGCTGCGCGGACTGCCGCCGCGGCAGCAGGTGTGGATGTCGCACGGGGATACCTGCGCTGCGCCGCCGCCTGGCTTCACGGTAACCGCAAGGACTGCGAGCACGCCGGTGGCGGCGGCCGAGAACACTGGCCGCCGCCTGTACGGCGTCCAGTTCCACCCCGAGGTCGCGCACACCGAACATGGCATGACGATCTTGCGCCAGTTCCTCGCAGCGGCCGGCTGCGAGCAGACCTGGACCATGCGCGGCGTGGTCGAGGAGCAGACGGAGCGGATCCGCGCGCAGGTCGGAGGCGGCCGTGCGCTCTGCGGGCTGTCCGGCGGAGTGGACTCAGCCGTGGCCGCCGCCCTCGTCCAGCGAGCCATCGGCTCCCGGCTCACGTGCGTTTTCGTGGATCACGGGCTGCTGCGCAAAGGCGAGGCCGAGCAGGTCGAGAAGGATTTCGTCGCCGCCACCGGGGTCAACCTCAAGGTAGTGGACGCGCAGGACGACTTCCTCACCGCATTGTCCGGGGTCGTCGATCCCGAGCACAAGCGGAAGATCATCGGCCGCGAGTTCATCCGCGCGTTCGAGCGGGCCGAACGTGAGATCACCGGCACAGCGGCCAGCCAGGACGCTGCGGTGGGCTTCCTGGTCCAGGGCACCTTGTACCCGGATGTGGTGGAATCGGGCAGCGGCACCGGGACCGCGAACATCAAGTCGCACCACAACGTCGGCGGCCTTCCCGACGATCTGGCCTTTGACCTGGTGGAGCCGCTGCGGGCGCTGTTCAAGGATGAGGTGCGCCAGGTGGGCCTCGAGCTCGGGCTGCCGCCGGAGATCGTCTGGCGACAGCCGTTTCCCGGCCCGGGCCTGGCCGTGCGGATCATCGGCGCTGTCACGCGGGACCGCCTGCGCATCATCCGCGAGGCCGACGCAATCGCCCGTGCGGAGCTGACCAGGGCGGGCCTGGACCGGCAGATCTGGCAGTGCCCTGTCGTGCTGCTCGCTGACATCCGCTCCGTCGGAGTCCAAGGCGACGGGCGCAGCTATGGCTACCCCGTGGTGCTCCGGCCGGTCACCAGCGAGGACGCGATGACAGCGGACTGGGCCCGGCTGCCCGACGCGGTGCTCGCCACGATCTCGACCCGGATCACCAATGACGTGCCGGAGATCAACCGCGTCGTGCTTGATGTGACGAGCAAGCCCCCGGCCACGATCGAGTGGGAGTGAACCGAAAGGGACAGGCCCGCCTGGCCTGGCGCCGCCGGCTCAGGTCACTCTGGCCCGGCCGGCATCGAACTCCAGGTACGTTCTGTCCGCCGCGATCTGCCGCAGTCTGATCAGGGCATCCCAGACGTCGGTGAACCGGGTGCTGATCGGCGCGGGGCCGAGCCGGAGCCGATCCGGCGCACGGAAATCGCCGATGACACCTTCCTGGATCAGGGCCTGGCAGAGCCGCCATGCCTCCGGATGACGCAGGCATACGTGCCCGCCACGGCGGGCGTCGTCGCGGGGCGAGGCGAGCACGAAGCCGAGGGGATCGAGCCATTCGTCGGCAAGGGCGATCAGGTATCCAGTCAGCGCGGTCCCCTTGACCCGCAGCCGATCCAGCCCCGCCTCGCCGAGCAGCCGCGCGCCCTCCTCCACCGCGACGGTCCCGACGATCTGCGGAGTCCCGGTCGCAAAGGCGTCGATGCCGGGTGCCGGGTCATAGCGGGGGCCCATCGCGAACTGATCGCGCTGGCCGAACCAGCCCCAGACAGGCTGCTGCAGCCGGTCCTGCAGCCCGTCGCGGACGTAGAGGAAAGCGGGTGCGCCGGGGCCGGCGTTGAGGTACTTGTAGGTGCAGCCGACGGCAAGGTCCGCACCGGATGCATCGAGCGCGACCGGGACGGCGCCGACCGAGTGGGACAGGTCCCAGAGCACCATCGCCCCGGCTTCGTGCACCATCTGGGTGAACCCGGCCAGGTCGGCGACCGCGCCGCTGCCGTAGGCCGCGTGCGAGAGGCTGACGAGCGCGGTGTGCCGGTCCAGCGCGGCGCGCACCGTCTGCTCGCTGAGCCCGGCGTCCGGATCGGTATGGATCATGCGCAGCCGACAGCCGCGCTGCGCGGCAATCCCTTCCAGTACATAGCGGTCAGTGGGAAAGTTGTCATCGTCGGTGACGATGACATCTCGGCCGGGCTGGGCTTCCAGCGCCGCCCAGGCGAGCTTGTACAGGTTGACCGTCGTTGAATCGCAGACCAGGACCTGGCCGGGTGCGGCGCCGACAAGCTGCTCGCCGAGCGCGTCGCCGGCCTGGCGGGGCAGCCCGATCCAGCGATCCCACGACCGGACCAGACCGACACCCCAGTCCTGGTCGACCACTTCGGCGATGCGCGCCTGGGTCCGGACCGGCAGCGGGCCGAGCGAATTCGCATCCAGGTAAATCAGCGCCGGGTCATGGCGCACGAACCGGTGCAGGAAGTGCCCGAGCACGTCCGCGGCATCCTGCTCTTCCGCATAAGCGCGGTCTGTCGAGAACGTTGTCACGCCCCTACAGTAGCCACGGGGATGACGCTGGCGGCATTCCACCCCGAACCGACATGAAGCGCATATAAAGATGCCACGATGTCAGGCCCGGTTGCGGCGCCGACGGCGCCGCAAACGCAGGGCCACGAATACCGCGGCAGCCAGAGCCGCCAGCGCAGGGACGGCTCTCTTCAGCACGGGCATCCCGGCCACGCTCAGCAGGTCGATGGCGTCGTCGTCGCCGGGCCGCGACGGTGCGCGCGGCTGCGGTGCGGGCCGCGGGGGAGCACCGGACGCGGTGTCAGCGCCGGGAATCCCGGATGCCGCAGGGCCGGGGGACGCCGCCGTGCCGGGAGTCGCAGCGCTGACTACCGCGGCGCCCGATATCCCAGCGCCCGAAGCCGCGGCGCCCGATATCCCAGCGCCCGAAGCCGGGGCGCCCGAAGCCGGGGCGGCTGATGCCGGCGGGGTGCCGGATGCCGGGGTGTCGGACGACCCGTTGGCACCAGCGGCTGCCACGCCCAGCGCCAGGCCATGCTCGGCGAGCCTCGCCCGGATCTCGTCTACCGACGCCGGGCCGATGTTCTCGATGGCCAGCAGCTGCCGCGGGGTCAGCGCGGCAAGCTCGCCGGCCGTGTGCACCCCCTCCAGGCGCAGGCTGTTGTAGCACCGCAGCGGCAGATGCAGTTCCTCCAGCGGGAGCGACAGGGGGGTGTCTTCCTGGCCGGCCGCCCCGGCTTCCGCCCCGCCGTCGGACTGGTCGGCGGTGAGCATCTCGGCCAGGTTCGCGGCGAAGATGCCGATCAGCTTGCCGCCGACCTCAGTCATCACGCCGCGGCCGAACTGGGCAGGCTTGCCGGTCACGCTGAGGGTGGTGTAGACGATCACGCGCGTCTGGCTGCCGCGGTCTTCCAGCACCGATCGGACGGAGGCCGACGCCGTCCCCGCGCCCCTGATCTCCTTGCCGGAAGCCTCCAGCCTCGCCTCGCCTGCCTCGGCGTTCTTCTCCGTGAAGCGGGCGGTGCCGGCATACGTCATCGAGATCGGCCCGACCTTCACCTTGATCTTGCCGTTGATCACGTCGCCATCCGTGGAGTCGAGGGTGGCGCCCGGCATACACGGCGCCACCCGCTCCACGTCCAGCAGCACATCCCACGCCCGCTCCCTGGGGACCGGGACGGTGAATGAGTGCTCTAGATCCATATCCTCAGACTCCTGCCGCTGCTGCCAGTGCCCGGCCGGTCAGCACCCTCGCATTGTGACGCCGGTAATCGGGCGCCCCATGCAGGTCAGCCGGCGGTTCCGTGCCCTCGTCCGCGCTGGCCGCAGCCGCCCGCAGAGCGTCGCGGCTGGCCCGCGCTCTGGCTGCGGCGCTCTCGGCTGCCGTTGCCCTGACGGGTACGGGGCCCATGTTCGTCAGGCCGATCCTAGCCTCGGCCGCCGTGCCCTTGGTGCGGCCGGCCAAAGCCGGCATCGCAGCGGTCGGCCGGGACTGCGCCGTCCGGCGGTATTCCGCTTCCGGCGGATCAGATCGTCGCGGCCGGGGCTGCCTCAGCTGGTGTCGAGGACCTGGAACGCCTCGGCGAGCCGGCCCTCGGGCAGGCCGCCCTGGGCCGCGTTACGGACGAGCCAGCCGCGCAGCAAGCGCTCGAGCTGATCCCGGTCGGCGATCTGGCTCTCGTGCGCGAGCAGGGCTGCGACCTTGCGCGGGAACGTGGCGGTCACGTCGACATAGTGGCTGGGCATCGGACCGCCGGAGATCCATACCTCGCGGACCGTGCATGGCTCGAGCCCTTCGCTGGCGAGCAGTTCGGGGAACGCGAACGGGTTCCTGGCATCGGGGTAGACCGCGTCCAGCGTCGCGGATCCGACGGCCCGGTGGTCCGGATGGCTGGCGCCCGGCCGGGCATAATTGCGCTCGGGGGACTGGCAGACCAGCCGGTCAGGGCGGACCTGCCGGATCACCCTGGCCAGATCCCTGCGCAGCCCGAGGGTCGCCTCAACCTGGCCATCCGGGTACCCGAGGAACCGCAGGTCATGCACCCCAACCTGCTTGGCTGCCGCAGTCTGCTCAGCGCGCCGGAGCATCGCCATGTCCGTGCGCGTCACCGACGGGTCGCTGCCGCCCGCAGCACCGTCGGTGACGATGCAGTACAGCACCTCCAGGCCCGCCTGCGTCCAGCCGGCGACCGTGCCTGCCGCGCCGAAGTCGACGTCGTCCGGGTGGGCGGCAATGACCAGGACGCGGCTGACCTGCTCGTCATCTAGCACGGTCACGATCCTACGGCCAGCCGCCCGGCCGCAGCGTCAGTCGAGCGCGGACATCACGTGCTTGACCCTGGTGTAGTCCTCGAACCCGTACATCGACAGGTCCTTGCCGTAGCCGGACTTCTTGAAGCCGCCGTGCGGCATCTCGGCGACCAGCGGGATGTGGGTGTTGATCCAGACGCAGCCGAAGTCAAGCCGCCGTGACACGCGCATCGCCCGGCCGTGATCGCAGGTCCAGACCGACGCGGCGAGCCCGTAGTCGGTCCCGTTAGCCCAGGCCACTGCCTGGTCCTCGGCGGTGAACCGCTGCACGGTGATGACCGGGCCGAAGACCTCGTTCTGGACGATCTCGTCCTGCTGGCGCAGCCCGTCCACCACGCTGGGCTCGAAGAAGTAGCCGCGCGTTCCGGTCTGCCTGCCGCCGGTGACCACCCTGGCGTGGTCTGGCAGCCTGCCGATGAACCCCGCGACCCGCTCCAGCTGACTGGCATTGTTCAGCGGCCCGAAGTCGGCGCCGGTGACGTCGGGACCCCCGACCGTCTGGCCCTTGGCCTGCTCGGCGAGCGCGGCGACGAAGTCGTCGTGCACGCCGGGGGCGGCCAGCACGCGCGTCGCGGCCGTGCAGTCCTGTCCCGCGTTGAAGTAGCCGGCGATGGCGATCGCCTCGGCCGTTTTCGCCGGGTCGGCGTCATCGAAGATCACGACCGGCGCCTTGCCGCCGAGCTCCAGGTGCACCCGCTTCAGGCCCGCTGCCGCGGCAGCCGCCACTTCCCGGCCGGCCCGGACGCTGCCGGTGATCGACACCATCTGCGGCGCCGGGTGCGAGACCAGCGCACGGCCGGTGTCCCGGTCGCCGCAGACCACATTGAACACCCCCGGCGGCAGGTGCTCGCTCATCAGCTCGGCCATCAGCAGCGTGCTGACCGGGGTGGTGTCGGATGGCTTCAGCACCATGGTGTTGCCCGCAGCCAGCGCCGGAGCCCACTTCCAGACTGCCATCATCATCGGGTAGTTCCACGGGGTCACCGCGGCGCAGACGCCGACCGGCTCGCGCCGGATGAACGAGGTGTACCCGGACAGGTACTCTCCGGCGGAGCGGCCCTCGAGCATCCGCGCTGCGCCGGCGAAGAACCGGATCTGGTCCACCATCGGCGGGATCTCTTCGGACAGCGTCAGCGCGACCGGCTTGCCGGTGTTCTGCGACTCGGCCGCGACCAGCTGCTCTGCCCTGGCCTCGATCGAGTCGGCGATCCGCAGCAGCGCCAGGCTCCGCTCGGCCGGGGTGGCGTCGCGCCAGCCGTCGGACGCCGCTGCGGCCGAGCGGAACGCCGCGTCAACCTCGGTCTCGCCGGAGACCGGCGCGGTGGCGAAAGCCTCGCCGGTGCTCGGATCGATCAGCTCGGCTCGCCGGTCGAAAGCGATGTCGGTGTACTGCCCGCCGATGAAGTTGCGTAGGTCATCCACCTCGGGGCCTCCGTTTCGGATTGTGCTGTTCCTAGGTTCGAGGCGGCGTGCGCTCCTCGCAAGCCCAGGGCGAGCCGTAGCCGGTCAGCAGATCGAGGAACGGCCGGGCCGGCAGCGCCTCGGGGCCGAGCACTCCCGTGCCGGACCAGGCGCCGCAGTCCAGCAGCTCCAGCGCCACGACCGGGTTGACGGCGGTCTGCCAGACGACCGCCTGGGAGCCGTACTCGGCCATCGACCACGCGTTGTCGACGACGTGATGAAGATAGACCTCGCGCGGCCCGCCGTCCTTGCCCGTCCCCGTCACCCAGGTGCCCGCGCAGGTAAGGCCGGTCATCTTGTCCCCGAGCGTCGCCGGGTCGGGCAGGCAGGCGGCGACCACGTCACGCGGTGATACCGAGGTCCCGCCGACCTTTACCGGCTCGGTGGCGTCAAGCCCGAGCTTGTGCAGGGTCTGCAGGACGCCGATGAACTCGGCGCCCAGGCCGTACTTGAAGGTCACCCGCCGGGCCCGGACCCAGCGCGGCATCAGGAGCACCTCCTCGTGCTCCACGTTCACGCACTCCACCGGGCCGATGCCGGCCGGGAACGTGAAGACCTCGGGCTCGCTGAACGGCGGGGTGGTGAACCAGCCCCGGTCGGCTTCCCAGACGACCGGGGGGTTGAGGCACTCCTCGATCGTGGTCCAGATGGAGAAGGTGGGGGCGAACTCCTGCCCGGCCACCTCGAGGTTGGCGCCGTCGCGGACGCCGAGCTCGTTGATCTCGCTGAACAGCTCATCGGCCGCGTGCCGGGCGAACACGTCCGACAAGCCCGGCTCGACCCCGATGCCCACCAGCGCGAGCTTGCCGGCGCGTTCCCACTGGTCAGCGAGCGCGAACTGAGCGTCGCCCAGCTTGACACCTGTGTTGCCATAGGGCGCATCCTGGTGAGGATGAGACAGCGACATAGCCATATCCAGATAATTGGTGCCGGCCGCCAGCGCGCCGCGGAAGAGCGGCAGCACGAAACGCGGGTCCGTGGCGTTCATCAGCACGTCACAGGAGTGCTCGGTGAGCAGCGCCGCGGTGGCTGCCTCGTCCCGCGCGTCCAGCCGGACGGCGCGGTAGGTGTCCCTGGCCGCTGCCGCGTGCTGGGCCCTGGCCAGGTCGTAGTCGGCGATGACGAGCTCGGCGAACGGGCGGCGGGCGGCGATCCGGGCAAACGCCGTGCCCACTCCGCCGGCTCCCACGAGGAGGATGCGCATACTGGCGATCTTAGCCCTCGGTTCGCAATCCAGCCACGGGACCAGTCGTGATATCTAGCCGTTACAACGGAAATCGTTGCCTGGAGGCCTGATTCGTGCTAGAACCGTCGCACTTGGGTATACCCAAGCCGCGGCGCCTCGATGCCCGGAAACAGCCGCGCCAGTGCCGGCGCCGCCGCATACGAGTGCCCTGCCCGGCCTGGTCGGGCAGCTGCCAGGAGGGGTAGTCCATGGCCACCGTCACGCCAGAGCTGCAGCCAGTTGAGGAATACAGGGACAAGGGCCTGAAGAGCGGCGCGCTCGGCCTTATCTCCAGTGTCGTCATGGGCGTAGCCTCGACGGCCCCCGCCTACAGCCTGGCGGCGACCCTGTTTTTCGTGGTGGCCGCCGTGGGCCTGAAGTCGCCCGCGGTCGCCGTGCTGGCGTTCATCCCGATGCTGCTCTGCTCGATCGGCTACAGCGAGATGAACAAGGCCGACCCGGACTGCGGGACCACCTTCACCTGGGCGACGCGGGCCTTCGGCCCGAAGACTGGCTGGGCGGGCGGCTGGGCGATCGTGGCCGCCGACATCCTGGTCATGGCCAGCCTCGCGCAGGTAGCAGGACAGTACCTGTTCCTGCTCTTCGGCGCGGATGGCATCGGCTCGAACCCGACCAGCGGCTGGGTGCTGCTGACCGGGGTCCTGTGGATCGTCGCGATGTGTTACATCTGCTACCGGGGCATTGAGGTCTCAGCGTGGTTCCAGCGCATCCTGCTGACCATCGAGATCATCATGCTCCTCGTGCTTGCGGTGACCGCGCTGGTCAAGGTCGGGATCAGCCACCCCGCCGGGTCGATCACCCCGAGCCTCAGCTGGCTGGTGCCGACCCATCTGGGCTTCTCCGCCTTCGTCAGCGGGCTGATCCTCATGCTGTTCATCTACTGGGGCTGGGACACCGCAGTCTCCATCAACGAGGAAACCGCCGACAAGGCCAGGACGCCCGGCCGGGCGGCGATCATCTCGACCGTGATTCTGCTCTTCACCTATGCGATCGTCATCTTCGCCGTACAGGCGTTCGCGGGGGTCGGCTCCAAGGGCATCGGGCTAGCCAACTCCGCGCACGAGTTCGACGTGCTGTCGGTAACGGGTACGGCGATCTTCGGCGGCAGCGGGTTCGGCACGTTCCTGGCCCGGCTGCTCATCCTGATGGTGCTCACCTCGGCTGCCGCCTCGACGCAGACGACGATCCTGCCGACAGCCCGCACGACCCTGTCGATGGCCGCCTACAAGGCGATCCCGACGTCCTTCGCCAAGATTCACCCCAGGTACCTGACCCCGACCGTGTCCACCATCGTGATGGGCGTCATCTCGATCAGCCTCTACATCCCGATGAATTACATTGCCGGCGGCAACCCGATCGGCGACGCGGTCACCGCGATCGGGCTCTATATCGCGTTCTATTACGGGCTGACCGCCTTCTCCTGCGTGTGGTATTACCGGGCCACGCTGACCAGCAGCGCCCGCAATCTGTGGATGCAGGGCATCCTGCCGTTGCTCGGCGGCCTGATCATGTACGCCGCGGGCATCTACAGCCTGCAGAGCGACTGGGTATACACCAACAGCCTCACCTACTGGACCGTGCCCGGCCTGCACTGGAAGGTTGGCGGGATCTTCCTGATCGCTCTGGGAGCCGCGCTCGCTGGCGTGCTGGGATTCATCTTCATGCGCGTCACCGCTCCGGCCTTCTTCCGCCGGGAGACGCTGACCCGGGCAACGCCGACCCTCGTCCCGGACGAGTTATCGGGAGGTTCGGATCGGCGTTCGCCTGGAGCGTCCGCGGTACCGCCTACGCTGGTTGCGTGACCGCGACTGCCGTTGGCGTTGGCTCCCTCCTGGACGGGCTGAACCCGCAGCAGCGGGCTGCCGTGGTGCACGAGGGCGGCCCGCTGCTGATCGTCGCGGGTGCCGGGTCGGGCAAGACCAGGGTGCTGACGTACCGGATCGCCTACCTGCTGGCAGAGCGGCGGGTGGTGCCGGGCGAGATACTCGCCATCACCTTCACCAACAAGGCGGCCGGCGAGATGGCCGCCCGCGCGGCGGCGCTGACCGGGTCGCGGGCCCGCGCCATGTGGCTGACGACCTTCCATTCGGCCTGCGTCCGGATCCTGCGCCGGGAAGGCCGCAGGTTCGGTTACCCCGCCTCGTTCTCGATCTACGACCAGGCGGACTCGCAGCGGCTGATGGCGCTGGTCTGCCGCGAGCTCGAGCTGGACCCCAGGTACCACCCGCCCAAGGCCATGGCCGGGCAGGTGTCCGGCCTCAAGAACGAGCTCGTGGACTACGAGACCCTGGCCGCCAGGGCCAGCGGCTACCGGGAGAAGGGGCTGGCGCAGGCCTACGCGGAATACCAGCGCCGGCTCGTCGCGGCCGGCGCCATGGATTTCGATGACCTGATCATGGTGACGGTCAGCCTGCTGCAGGCTTTCCCCGAGGTGGCCGCCGCGTACCGGCGCAGGTTCCGGCACATTCTGGTGGACGAGTATCAGGACACCAACCACGCCCAGTACGTCCTGGTGCGGGAGCTGGCCGGCCGGGCCGGGGCGGCTCCTGAGACCGGGTCTGATCAGGGGAGCCGGGCCGGGGCGGCTCCTGACAGGGCCGGGTCTGATGTCGCCGGGCCGGCCGAGCTGGTCGTGGTGGGCGACGCCGACCAGTCGATCTACGCCTTCCGCGGCGCGACGATCAGGAACATCGAGGAGTTCGAGCGGGACTTCCCCGGCGCGACGGTGATCCTGCTCGAGCAGAACTACCGCTCCACCCAGAACATCCTCGCCGCAGCGAACGCGGTGGTTTCCCGCAACACCGCCAGGAAGCCGAAGAATCTCTGGTCTGATGCCGGCGTCGGCCCGCCGGTCACCGGGTACGTGGCCGACAGCGAGCACGACGAGGCCGCGTTCGTGGCCGAGGAGGTAGACCGGCTGAGCGACGCGGGCGAGGCGGCTCCCGGCCAGGTAGCCGTGTTCTACCGGACCAACTCTCAGTCGCGGGTGTTCGAGGAAGTGTTCATCCGGGCCGGCCTGCCGTACAAGGTTGTCGGCGGCGTCCGGTTCTACGAGCGGCGCGAGGTTCGCGACCTGCTCGGCTATCTGCGGCTGATCGCCAACCCGGCGGACGAGGTATCACTGCGCCGGGTGCTGAACACCCCGCGGCGCGGGATCGGCGACCGGGCGACGGAATGCGTGGCCGCGCTGGCCGGCCGGGAGCGGATGAGCTTCGCGGCGGCGCTGGGCCGGCCGCAGGACATCCCCGGCCTGGCACCCCGGTCGGCCAGGGCAATCGAGGCGTTCAACGAGCTGATTGGCGGCCTGCGGGCGGCCGCGGATGCGGGCAGCCCGGCCGGGGAGCTTGCCGAGGCGGTGCTGGACAGGACCGGCTACGTGGCGGAGCTGCAGGCGTCCGCGGACCTGCAGGATGCCAGCAGGATCGAGAACCTGACCGAGATGGTCGCCGTCGCGCGCGAGTTCGACGTCCAGCACCCGGCCGGGACGCTGGCTGACTTTCTCGAGCAGGTCTCGCTGGTCGCTGACGCCGACCAGATTCCGGCCGGGCCCGATCACGGCGGCCTGGTGACGCTGATGACACTGCACACGGCCAAGGGCCTGGAATTCCCGGTCGTCTTCCTCACCGGGATGGAGGAGAACGTCTTCCCGCACGAGCGGTCGGTCAACGACGAGAAAGAGCTGCAGGAGGAGCGCAGGCTCGCCTACGTCGGCATCACCAGGGCGCAGCGCCGCCTCTACCTGACCAGGGCGGTGTCCCGTACGTGGTGGGGGCGCCCGGCGTTCCACCGGCAGTCCAGGTTCCTGTCTGAGGTGCCGGCGGCGCTGATCGACTGGCGGCGGGACGAGACAGCCGCCGCCCCGCCGGCCGCCGAGCGGCTGGCCCGGCGGCCAGGCGTGCACGCCCTCGGCAACCGGGCGGTCCCGGCACTGCAGCCGGGCGACCGGGTGACGCACGACTCCTATGGCCTGGGCCGGGTCCTGTCGGTCGAGGGCCGCGGCGACGATCCCGAGGCCAAGATCGATTTTGGCGGTGATTACGGGGTCAAGCACCTGGTCCTGCGCTACGCCCCGATCGAGAAGCTGTAGCGATCGAGAAGCCGCAGCGCTGCCGCGCACCGTCAGCACCCATGCCGGGAAATTTTCCCGGCATGAGCAGTCTGCCGGGAAGCCGCGGAGATTTCGGTGCTTTGTTTCGCCGCTGCGGCGGTTACGCTGCGGCTAGGGCAAAATGCGCCCGCTGCCAGTGCAGCGCGGGCGCGGCGGGTCGGGAGGTAGGAAATGGGCAGCATCCGGGTGGTGATCGCCAAGCCTGGCCTCGACGGCCACGACCGCGGCGCGAAGGTGGTGGCACGAGCCCTGCGCGACGCGGGGGTCGAGGTCATCTATACCGGGCTGCACCAGACGCCCGAGCAGATCGTGGCGGCCGCATTGCAGGAGGACGCGGACGCCATCGGCCTGTCGGTGCTGTCTGGCGCGCACATGACCCTGTTCCGCCGCGTTCTTGACCTGCTGGCCGCCCACGATGCCGGCGACATCACCGTGTTCGGCGGCGGGATCATCCCGGCGGCTGACATCGAGGAACTGCGGGAGCTGGGCGTGGCGAGAATCTTCACTCCTGGCGCGACCACGCAGGAGATCGTCGGCTGGGTCCGGTCCGAACTGGGCAGCGAGGCAGAGCAGGCCAGGGCGTAACGCGGTCAGCGCAGGCCAGGGCGTAACGCGGTCAGAGCCTTAGGTCCCTGGTCTGGCCGGGCCGGTCGCATTAGGCTGCCTGGGCGGCGCGAAGCACAGGGCTGCGCCACCTCAGCGGAAGCATAGGACGGACCCGAGTGGACCTGTTCGAGTATCAGGCGAAGGAGCTCTTCGCAGAGTACGACGTTCCCATTCCGGCCGGGCGGGTTGCTCACACGCCGGCCGAAGCTCGCGCGATCGCGGCGGAATTCGCCGCTGCCGGGAAGCCCGAGGTGGTGATCAAGGCTCAGGTGAAAACCGGCGGGCGCGGCAAGGCCGGGGGCGTGAAGCTGGCCAGCGGGCCGGACGACACGCAGGCCAAGGCAGCGCGGATCCTCGGCATGGACATCAAGGGTCACACCGTGCACTCGGTGCTTGTCGCCGGGGACACTGACATCGCGCAGGAGTATTACCTGTCCTTCCTGATCGACAGGGCCGAGCGCACCTTCTTGTCCATGTGCTCGGTGCAGGGCGGCGTCGAGATCGAGGAAGTGGCACGGACCAGCCCCGACGCGCTGGCCAGGATCGCGGTGAGCCCGCTCGACGGCGTGGACGCCGCGAAGGCGGAGCAGATCGTCACGGCGGGCGGCCTGCCGCCGGAGGCACTGGCCGGCGCCGCCGCGCTCGCGGAGCGGCTGTGGGATGTCTTCGTCGAGGAGGACGCCACGCTGGTGGAGGTCAACCCGCTGGTCCTGACCGGAGAGGGCCGGGTCATCGCGCTGGACGCCAAGGTCACCCTCGACGACAATGCCGCCTTCCGGCAGCACCACGAGCGGTTCGCCGACCCGGGGTCCGCGGACCCGCTGGAAGCGCGGGCAAAGGCCAAGCACCTCAATTACGTCAAGCTGGACGGCCAGGTCGGGATCATCGGCAACGGCGCTGGCCTGGTGATGTCCACGCTCGACGTGGTGGCCTACGCCGGCGAGCCGCTCGGCGGGATCCAGCCGGCGAACTTCCTCGACATCGGCGGCGGCGCCTCTGCCGAGGTGATGGCCGACGGTCTGGACATCGTGCTGTCCGACCCGTCGGTCCGCAGCGTCCTGGTCAACGTGTTCGGCGGTATCACCTCGTGCGACGCTGTCGCCAACGGGATCGTGTCGGCGATCGGCATGCTGGCCGAGCGGGGCGAGAAGGTCACTCACCCGATCGTGGTCCGGCTGGATGGCAACAACGCGGCGCAGGGCCGCCGCATCCTCGATGAGGCGGGCATCGCGTCGGTCGAGCAGGTGACGACCATGGACGATGCGGCGCGGCGCGCCGCCGAGCTGGCCACGACGGCCGCGACGGGAGCATGAGATGGCGATCTTCCTGACCGGCGAGAGCCGGATCATCGTCCAGGGCATCACCGGTTCCGAGGGCCGCAAGCACGGGGCGCGGATGGTCGCGGCGGGCACCAATGTCGTGGGCGGCACCAACCCCCGCAAGGCAGGCGAGTCCATTGAGCTGGGCGGCAGCCAGGTGCCGGTGTTCGGCACCGTGCCGGAGGCCATGGCGGCGACCGGCGCGGATGTCTCGGTTGTGTTCGTCCCGCCGTCCGGCACCAAGGCCGCCGTGATCGAGGCAGTCGACGCCGGGATGCCGCTGGTCGTCGTGATCACCGAAGGCGTGCCCGTGCACGACACGGCGGCGTTTTTCGCGTATGCCCAGGCGGCCGGGGGCACGACCCGCATCGTCGGCCCGAACTGCCCCGGCGTCGCCTCGCCGGGCAAGTCGAACGCCGGGATCATCCCGGCCGACATCACCACCGAGGGCAGGATCGGCCTCGTCTCCAAGTCCGGCACGCTGACTTACCAGATGATGTACGAGCTGCGCGACATCGGCTTTACCACCTGCGTCGGGATCGGCGGCGATCCCATCATCGGCACGACCCACATCGACTGCCTGCGAGCCTTCGAGGCGGACCCGGAGACCGATGCGATCGTCATGATCGGCGAGATCGGCGGCGACGCGGAGGAGCGGGCTGCCGCGTTCATCGAGCGGAGCGTGTCCAAGCCGGTGGTCGCCTACGTGGCGGGCTTTACCGCGCCCGAGGGCAAGACCATGGGACACGCTGGCGCGATCATCTCCGGCTCGGCCGGCACGGCCCAGGCAAAGAAGGACGCGCTGGAGAAGGTCGGTGTCCGGGTCGGCAGGACGCCGAGCGAGACGGCGGGCCTGGTTCGCGAGACCGTCCGGGGCGCGGCCGGCCGGTAGCCCGGCTGCCTCGGTCTGCGGGCGCCTCTTCGGCGCGCCTCCCCGACGCCCTCGCGGGCAGTTGCCAGTCTGGGCCTTATGACTACTTCTGCCCCGGGCAGCCGGCCGGCCGCCGGCGGTGCTGTGCCGGGCGACAGCCTGTCAGCGCTTGCCCGGCCGACCGCGGTGCTCGGCGCGATCGCGGCCGCGGCCGCCGCCGCCGTAGGGCTGGCGGTGGTGACGCTGCTGGTGCTGGCCGGGTGGATCGCTGCCCCGCACGGGGGGCTCGGGCTGACCGGCGTGCTGCGAGCCGCCGCCGCGCTCTGGCTGATCGGTCATCACGTGGGCTTCGCCTTGCGCGGCGCCGGCCGGATCGGCCTGCTCCCGCTCGGCCTGGTCCTGCTGCCTGGCGCCCTGCTCTGGCGGGCAGGCCGGTGGGTGGTGCGCGCGGCCGGCCTGACGGGGCTGCGCCAGGTCGGCTATGCGGCCGTCGCCGTTGCCGTGCCCTACGGCCTGCTGACCGCCACGGCGGCGGTGGCTGGCAGGTCGTCCCTGGTGGCGCCGTCGCTGCCGCAGGCGGCGATCGCCGGATTCGTTCTGGCCATGGTGGCCGGCGGGCTCGGCGGAGCCCGTGCGCTGGCGCCGTGGGCGCAGCTGGCGAGCCTGATCCCGGCCAGGCTGCGATCGGTCCTGATCGGCACCACGGCGGCGCTGGCAGTCCTCTGCGCTGCGGGCGCCCTGCTGGCGGCGGTCTCGCTGAGCGTCCAGCTGCGCGCGTTCGGCTCGGCCACGGCAGCGCTTTCGCCCGGCGTGGTGGGTGCGGGCCTGCTGTTGCTCGCGCAGATCGCTTACCTGCCGAACGCCGTCATCTGGGCCATCTCGTTCCTGCTCGGTCCTGGTTTCGCTTTCGGCGCCGGCACCACGGTGGCGCTCACCGGATCGTCACTGGGCACACTGCCGCACTTCCCGATGCTGGCAGCCCTGCCGTCCGGCCAGCACGCCGCGTTCCCGGCGTGGCTGTCGGCCGTGCTGCTCGCCGTGCCCTATCTGGCGGGCGCTGGCGGCGGCCTGCTGCTGGCGCGGGCGGCACCCACGCCGGCCCTGGAAGCTGCCCCGATGTGGGGCTTCGCCAGCGGCGGGCTCGCGGGCTGCGTGCTGGGCGCGCTGGCAGCATTCGCCGGAGGTCCGCTGGGCGACGACCGTCTCGCTGCCGTGGGCCCGTCGTGGTGGCAGGTGGGCATGGTCGCCGTGCTGGAGGTGGGGGTGGCCGCGGCCATCTGCGCCGGCGCCGCCAACTGGCTGCGATTTCGCGGCGCCGTGCCGGGCGGCCAGGGGCGGGCGGCGGCCGAGCGCCGCCTGCCGGACGACGACGCTGGCCATACGATCTACGTTGATCCATGGGCGGGCGAGGAGAAAACGGACGGCGCTGCGCTCTCGCTACGCTCGCCGTCGGTCCGGCCGTAGCGGCCGCGCCGCGATCAGCCCGGGCCTGCGCCGAGCCCGCCGAGTACCGACTGGCGGAACTGGCTGTTGCACGCCTGCTGCGCGGACAGTGTCTGCGCGTCGGTGAGGCACCGGCTGTACGTGCTGAGCTGGCTGGAGTACAACGCCAATGTCACGAGGAAGAGCAGGCTCAGCAAGGACGCGAGCGCGCCGAATATCGTCCCGGCGATCGCACCGCGCGGGCGCATGGTCCCGCCGCGGCGGGCTTTGCGCATCGCGGTGATAGCCAGCACGCACGCGGCCGGGCCGGTCACCAGGCTGAAGATCACCAGGTAGACGCCGCGGTGCACATTGCTGCTGACTCCGAGCAGCGCGAGCAGGGCAAGGAGCCCGAAGACGAGTCCGGCAATGGCGCGCTGCTGAACCTCGCGCTGAGCGGCCCCGGATGGCCGGGGCGGGGCGGGGCGATTGGGCTGGAACACCGGCCCGCCGGGCTGGCCTGGCCCGCCAGGCCGCTGGAATCCGGGCCCGCCGGGCTGCTGCGACCAGCCGGGCTGCTGCTGCGGGCCGCCGGACTGCCCGGGCGGATGCTGAGGCCAGCCGGACTGCCCGGGCGCACCGGGCTGTTCCGGGGACTGCCCGGGCCGGCCGTGCGGGCCTGGCCCACTGCCGGCCGGGCTGTCGGGCGGCTGGTCACCCGGCGCGCCGGGCTGCGGTGAGTATCCGCCGGGCGCAGGCGCGGGCCGCTGACCGGCGGGCTGATCGGGGAAGTGCAGCCTGGGCAGCCCGGCGACTCTGTCCTGCGGCTCGTTCTCCTGCGGCTCAGCTGGAAAGCTCAGCGGGCGCGGCGGTCTCTGGTCGGCGGGCAGGGCCGGCCCCTTCCTGGCAGAACCGCCCGGCGGGCGGTACCAGCCTCTATTCCATCACCAGCGGCGCCCCAACGCGTCCAGCCTGTCGCAGCGCAGCGCCTGGCAGTTGCCGGCGGTTACCGTTTCCGAGGGTAAGCACGCCTGGTCGTGAGGCAGCGCGTCAGCGCCGCGGCGGCGAGGATGCGGTCAGGTGCGGGACAATGGCGTATGCCCAGTCGGGTGGTCGTGCTGGTATCGGGCGCGGGAACTAACCTGCAGGCGCTGCTCGACGCATGCGCCGACGGATCCTACGGCGCGCGGGTGGCGGCGGTGGGCGCCGACCGGACCGGCATCGCCGGGCTTGACCGGGCGCGCGATGCCGGGATCGAGACGTTCAGCTGCGCGCTCGGCAACTTCGCCGAGCGCGGGCAATGGGACCTCGCCCTCACCGCCGCCTGCGCTGCCTTCGAGCCTGACCTGGTCATCCTCGCGGGCTTCATGAAGCTGGTCGGGCCCTGCTTCCTGGATCGGTTCGGCGGCCGCCTGATTAACACTCATCCCGCCTTGCTACCGTCATTCCCCGGCATGCACGCTGTACGCGATGCTCTTGGCTACGGCGTGAAGATCACGGGCTGCACCGTGTTCCTGGTGGACGCGGGCACCGACACCGGCCCGGTGATCGCCCAGGCGGCGGTGCCGGTCCTTGACGACGACGACGAGGCGTCACTGCACGAGCGGATCAAAGTGGCAGAGCGCGCGCTGCTGACGCAGACCGTAGGCCGGATGGTCCGCGAGGGATGGTCAGTCCAGGGCCGGAAAGTGAGGATCGGCAGTTGAGCAAGGTAGCCATCAGGCGCGCTCTGATCAGCGTCTACGACAAGTCGGGACTGCGGGCTCTGGCCGGCGCGCTGCATGCGGCGGGCATCGAGATTGTCTCGACCGGGAGCACTGCGGCGGCGATTTCGGCCGCCGGCGTCCCGGTGACCGCGGTCGAGACGGTGACCGGGTTCCCCGAGTGCCTGGACGGCCGGGTCAAGACGCTGCATCCGGCGGTACACGCCGGGCTGCTCGCCGATGTCCGCCTGCCCGGGCATGCCGCGCAGCTCACGGAGCTGTCGATCGCTCCCTTCGAGCTGCTGGTCTCCAATCTCTATCCGTTCGAGCAGACGGTGGCGGGCGGCGGGACACCGCAGGAGTGCGTCGAGCAGATCGACATCGGCGGCCCGGCGATGGTCCGCGCCGCCGCCAAGAACCACGCCAGCGTTGCCGTGATCACCAGCCCGGCGCAGTACGGCGACCTGCAGGCCGCCATCCGCGCTGGCGGTTTCACCCTCGGGCAGCGCCGCCGCCTGGCCGCCGTGGCCTACGCGCACACGGCCGCCTACGATGCTGCCGTCGCTTCCTGGTTCGCCGCGGCGTACGCGCCCGACTCGACTGCCCGCCAGACCGGCTGGCCGGACGTCATCGGGGCGCTATGGACCCGCCGGGACGTGCTGCGCTACGGCGAGAACCCGCATCAGCGCGGCGCCCTGTACGCCAGCGCCGGCGGCGCAGTGCCGGCGGGCGGTCTGGCCGCGGGCGGCATCGCGGCCGCCGAGCAGCTGCATGGCAAGGCGATGTCGTACAACAACTACGTGGACGCGGACGCCGCCCGCCGGGCCGCCTTCGCGTTCGCCGGGCCATGTGTGGCGATCATGAAGCACGCCAACCCGTGCGGCATCGGCGTGGGCGCCGACCTGGCGGACGCGCACGCCAAGGCGCATGCCTGCGACCCGGTCTCGGCGTACGGCGGGGTCATAGCCGCCAACGGCCAGGTCACCGCTGCAATGGCCGCGCAGATCGCCGAGGTCTTCACCGAGGTGATCATCGCGCCGGGCTTCGAGCCCGCCGCCCTGGAGATCCTGACCAGGAAGAAGAACCAGCGGCTGCTGCGCTGCCCGCCGCCTGAGCCGGGCCACCGGCTCGACTGGCGGCAGGTCAGCGGCGGGCTGCTGATGCAGTCCGCTGACCCGCTGAGCGAACCGGGTGACCGGGCCGCCGGGTGGCGGCTGGCAGCAGGCCCGGCAGCCGGCGACGACGACGCGCGGGACCTGGAGTTCGCGTGGCGGGCGTGCCGGTACGTCAAGTCCAACGCGATCCTGCTCGCCTCCGGGCAGGCCGCCGTCGGGATCGGCATGGGACAGGTCAACCGGGTGGACTCGGCCAGGCTCGCGGTGGCCAGGGCGGGGGAGCGTGCCCGCGGTTCGGTTGCCGCCAGCGATGCCTTCTTTCCCTTCGCCGACGGCCTGCAGGTACTCGCCGCCGCGGGCGTGCGCGCCGTGGTCGAGCCGGGCGGCTCGGTGCGAGATGATGAGGTCATCTCCGCCGCCGAGGAAGCCGGAATCAGCCTGTATTTCACCGGCGTGCGCCACTTCTACCACTGACCGGCGCCACCATGGCCGGGCAGCGGCGCGCCGGACGGACCGCTCACGACGCTGATCGGGCACAATGGCAGTGATGACTGCGATCACACTGGACGGCAACGCCGCCGCCGCCGCGATACGCGAGGATCTCACCAGGCGGGTCGCCAGGCTGGCCGCGCGCGGCGCCGCGCCTGGTCTGGGCACAGTGCTGGTCGGCGAGGACCCCGGCAGCCGGGTCTACGTGAATGCCAAGCACCGGGACTGCGCGCAGGTCGGCATCCGGTCCATCCGCCGCGACCTGCCGGCCACAGCCAGCCAGCAGCAGGTCGAGGACGTGGTCGCCGAGCTGAACGCCGATCCGGCTTGCACCGGTTACATCGTGCAGCTTCCGCTGCCGGCTGGTCTCGACCCGCGGCCGGTGCTGCACCTGATGGACCCGGCCAAGGATGCGGACGGCCTGCACCCGGTCAGTCTCGGCAAGCTGGTCCTCGGTGAGCCGGGGCCGCTGCCGTGCACGCCGCACGCCATCGTGGAGCTGCTGCGCCGTTTCGGCGTGCCGATCGCCGGCGCCGATGTCACCGTCATCGGCCGCGGCATCACCGTCGGGCGATCGCTCGGGCTGCTCCTGACCCGGCGCAGCGAGAACGCCACGGTGACGCTCTGCCACACCGGTACCAGGGACCTTGCCGCACACACCAGGACCGCTGACATCGTCGTGGTGGCTGCGGGCAGGCCCGGTCTGCTGACCGCGGACATGATCCGGCCGGGGGCCGCGGTGCTGGACGTCGGCATTACCCGCACGGATGCCGGCCTGGTCGGCGATGTGGACCCCGGCGTCGCCGAGGTGGCCGGGCATCTCGCGCCGATGCCCGGTGGCGTCGGCCCGATGACCAGGGCCATGCTGCTCGCCAACGTGGTCGAGGCCGCCGAGCTGCGAAGCTGACCGCGGGCCCCGGCCGCCGCCGCGACGGGGCGCCGGGACCGGCCTGAGGCCTGGTCGGCACCACCTACTGGCGGGTAACATAAATGGAGGCTTTCGGCTGGCTCAGGCGCCCGCCAGCCTGCTGCCAGCCGGGAGCGGCTGGTGCCAGCCGGGAGCCATCAGGCACCCGCCGGGAGCCACGAGGCACCCAAAGTGCGGGCCGCCGCGGGCGTTTGACAGGCTTATCCTGCCGCAGCGGGGCAGATTCCCGCCTGGCGGGCACGTAACGGCCGCAACGGGCCGCTAGTTTCGCTAAGGGAGGTCGGCCGCCGGTCATGAACATCGTCGTCTGCGTGAAACAGGTCCCCGATACATGGTCCGAGCGCATGCTCCAGTCCGCTGACTCGACGCTCGACCGTGACTCGGCCGACGCCGTGATCAACGAGCTGGACGAGTACGCCATCGAAGAGGGCCTGCGCCAGGCCGAGGCACATGGCGGTGAGGTGACCATCGTGTCCATGGGCCCGGAGCGGACCAGCGAGTCCATCCGCAAGGCCCTGTCGATGGGCGCGGGCAAGGCCGTGCACATCACTGATGACGCGCTGCACGGCTCGGACGCGATGGTCACCTCCGCGGTCATCGCCCGGGTGCTCGGCCGGATTGGTTTCGACCTGGTGATTCTCGGTTCTGAGTCGACCGATGCGCGGATGGGGGCGATGGCCGCGATGCTGGCCGAGCGGCTCGGCGTCCCGCAGCTGTCGCTGGCCAGCCAGGTTGAGATCGACGGAACGTCGGTCAGCATCCACCGTCAGGCGGATTACGGCTACGACACGGTCGAGGCCAGCCTGCCCGCCGTGGTGAGCGTGGTCGAGAAGATCAACGAGCCGCGCTACCCGTCCTTCAAGGGGATCATGGCGGCGAAGAAGAAGCCCGTCGAGAAGCTGGCCCTCGCCGACATCGGCATCGACAAGGACCAGGTGGGCCTGGCCGCGAGCGCGAGCGAGGTGGTCAGCTTCGTCAGCCGCCCGCCGCGCCAGGCGGGCACGATCGTCACCGATGATGATGACGGCGGCACCAAGGCAGCCGAGTTCCTGGCGGCGCGGAAGTTCATCTGATCTCTGACCGACTAGCTGGAGGGCCGCCGTCAATGGCTGAGATCCTGGTACTCGCCGATCACGAAGGCGATGCTGTCAAGAAGGTCACCCTGGAATTGCTGACCCTGGCCCGCAGGTTCGGCGAGCCGGCGGCCGTGTGGGCTGGCGAGGGCGCCTCGGCTGGCCGAGACAAGCTCGCTGAGTACGGTGCCGCGAAGGTCTACGTCGCCGCCGGGCCGGAGTTCGACGAATACGTGACGGCGCCCAAGGCGGAGCTGCTGGCCTGGCTGGTGGCGGAGAAGTCGCCGGCCGCGGTGCTGCTGGCGAGCACGGCCGAGGGCAAGGAGCTGGCCGGCCGGCTGGCGGTGAAGACCGGGTCGGGAGTGCTCAGCGACGTTGTCGGCCTCGCCGACGGCCTCGTCGCCGAGCAGTCGATCTTCGGCGGCGCGATCATCGTCCAGTCCAGGGTCCGGACCGGCACGCCGATCATCGCGGTGCGGCCGAACTCGGTGGCGCCCGAGACCGCGCCGGGGGCGGCGGAGGTCGAGCAGGTGAGCATCAGCGTCAGCGACGCTGCCAAGGCCACCAGGATCACCGGCCGGGTGGTGCAGGAGCGCGGCGAGCGGCCCGAGCTCACCGAGGCATCCATCGTGGTCTCCGGCGGCCGCGGTGTCGGCGCCGCCGAGAACTTCGCGCTGATCGAGAAGCTGGCCGACTCGCTCGGCGCGGCCGTCGGCGCCTCCCGCGCCGCGACCGACGCCGGCTGGTACCCGCACCAGTTCCAGGTCGGCCAGACGGGCAAGACGGTCTCGCCCCAGCTTTACCTGGCCGTGGGCATCTCCGGTGCGATCCAGCACCGGGCCGGCATGCAGACCGCAAAGACGATCATGGTGGTCAACAAGGATCTCGAGGCGCCCATCTTCGAGCTCGCGGATTTCGGTGTCGTCGGTGACCTGTTCAAGGTGGTTCCGCAGCTGCTGGAGGAGATCGAGCGGCGGTCGGCGAGCTGACTGGCCGCCCGGGCGGTTCCGGTGCGGCCGTGCCCGGCTACGCTGAGATCATCATGGGACATCTCGACAACGCTGGCGGCCGCCCGCAGGCAGTTCCCGGGCCAGCTCCGAGCACGCCGGTCTACCTCGACCACGCGGCGACGACGCCGCTGCTGCCCGAGGCGCTGGCCGCGATGACGGCCGAGCTGGCGCAGGTCGGGAACCCGTCATCGCTGCACAACGAGGGCCGCCGGGCGCGCCGTGTCGTCGAGGAGTCACGCGAGCAGATCGCGGAGTGCTACGGCGCCAGGCCCAGCGAGGTCGTGTTCACCGGCGGCGGCACCGAGGCCGACAATCTGGCTGTCAAGGGCCTGTACTGGGCACGCCGGGCGGCCGATCCGGGCCGGCGCAGGATCCTGGCCCCGGCGATCGAGCATCACGCGGTGCTGGACTGCCTGTACTGGCTGGCCGAGCATGAGAACGCGAGAATTACCTGGCTGCCGGTCGGTGGCACCGGCCTGGTCAGCCCGGCGGCGCTGCGGGCGGCCATTGACGCCGGCCCGGCCAGCGTCGCCCTCGTCACGATCATGTGGGCGAACAATGAGGTCGGGACCGTGCAGCCGGTGGCCCGGCTGGCCGAGATCGCGCGCGAGTACCAGATTCCGTTCCACAGCGATGCGGTCCAGGCGGCCGGCCAGCTGCCGGTGGATCTGGCCAGCTCCGGCGCGACGGCGCTGACCATCACCGCGCACAAGATCGGCGGCCCGGTGGGGGCCGGGGCACTGCTGCTCGCCAGGGGCGCAGACCTGGTGCCCGTCCTGCACGGCGGCGGCCAGGAGCGTGGCGTCCGCTCGGGCACCCTCGACGCCGCGGCGATCAGGGCGTTCGCGGTCGCCGCGTCGATCGCGACGATGAGCCGCTGCGATGAGGCCAAGCGCCTGGCGGAGCTGCGGGACGACATGATCGCCGAGGTCCTGTCAGCGGTACCGGACGCGGTGCTGAACGGCGCTCCGCCCGGTCCCGGCCGCCTGCCGGGCAGCGCGCACTTCTCCTTCCCCGGCTGTGAGGGGGATGCGCTGCTGATGCTGCTGGACGCCAAGGGCATCGCCTGCTCCACCGGGTCCGCCTGCACGGCTGGCATCGCCCAGCCCAGTCACGTGCTGCTGGCGATGGGCGCCGACGAGGCGCGGGCCCGCGGGTCGCTGCGGTTCTCTCTCGGCCGGTCCAGCTCACAGGCGGACGTGGACGCGCTCGGCGCGGTCATCGGCGAGGTCGTCGAGCGAGCGCGCCGCGCCGCGCGATGACGCCGGTGCACGAAGCGGCCAGTCTCGGCCTGTCACCTCGCACGGACGATGACCGCACCGCCTTGCCGCGAATACCCTGGTAGCCGATGACTAGATTGCGCGTGCTGGCCGCGATGTCGGGCGGCGTCGACTCCGCGGTGGCCGCCGCCCGGGCGGCCGAGGCTGGCCATGACGTGACCGGCGTGCACCTCGCCCTGTCCGCCAGCCCGCGGTCGTACCGGACCGGGGCCCGCGGCTGCTGCACGCTGGAGGATGCACGGGACGCGCGCCGCGCCGCGGACGTGATCGGCATCCCGTTCTACGTCTGGGACATGGCCGAGCGCTTCCACGCCGACGTCGTCCGGGATTTCGTCGACGAGTACGCCCGCGGCAACACGCCCAATCCCTGCCTGCGCTGCAACGAGAAGATCAAGTTCGCGGCCGTGCTTGACCGGGCCGTCGCACTGGGCTTCGACGCAGTCTGCACCGGCCACTACGCCCGTCTTGTGCCGGCGGACCGGAACGTGCCGGGCCCGCGCCTGGCCCGCAGCGTGGACCAGGCCAAGGATCAGTCCTACGTCCTCGCGGTGCTCACCAGCGAGCAGCTGGCCCGGGCAGTGTTCCCGCTCGGGTGTTCCGCCAAGGACCACGTCCGCAAGGAAGCCGCCGAGCGCGGCCTCGCCGTCGCCGGCAAGCCCGACAGCCACGACGTGTGCTTCATCCCCGACGGGGACACCAGGATGTTCCTGCAGCGCCAGTTCGGTGCCGTGCCGGGCAGCATCGTCGACACCGGCGGCACGGTCGTCGGCAGCCACGACGGCAGCTACGGCTTCACCATCGGCCAGCGCCGCGGCCTGCACCTCAGCCGCCCGGCCCCGGACGGCAGGCCCCGGTACGTCCTGGACATCGAGCCGGTCTCGGGCACGGTAACGGTCGGCCCGCCAGAGGCCCTGGATGTATTCACCATCGAGGCTCAGCGTCCGGTCTGGACTGGCTGTCTGCCTCCGGCAGGGCCCATCGACTGCCTGGCCCAGCTGCGCGCGCACGGCGAGCCGGTGCCCGCATCCGCATGGCTGGACGGCAGCACTCTGCGGATCATCCT
>DATJZH010000410.1:0-5327 GCA_035499215.1 Streptosporangiaceae bacterium
AAGAACTTCCCGCCGTTCGCCTCCGCTTCCATGAGCATGCGCAGGATGTCATCTGCCGACGGCAGCTGCGGTTCGCTGGCCACGGCACCCAGTGTGCCAGATGCAGCAACCCCGGAGACGATTACTGGTTACATCAGCTGAAGGCGGCGGGCGCGACCGCGGCATCGACGGTGAGGCTGAACCGCACGGCGCGGGGGTGCGCACGCCCGCAGGATGTCAGCACGCCCGGTGTTCGAGGCGCTTGGGGCGGCGAGGTCGCCGCCTCCGCGCCCACGAGCAGCCGGACGGGACCGGACCGGCCACCAGCCTGGCTGACGGACGCCAACGCGCGGATCGCGGCAGAAGCGGACCGTTCCTAGAAGCCGGAACTCGCAGCTGGCATGCGCGGTGCCGCCAGAGGCGACAGCCGTCTGAAGGGCCCGCTCGGCTGGGCGGCACGATAGAGCGCTGGCCGAAACACCGCCGCGTGGTTCCGGCTGCTGGCATAGTGGTCGTGACAGGTTCGGCAGTGCTGGTCAGCGCTGGGCGCGTGAATCGCCGGAGGTGGCCACGGTGAGTCGGCGGCGCAAGCGACGGACCAGCCGTCCGGCGCGCCGGCCAATGCGCAGAGCTGCCGCCGATCAGCCTGATCCCATCTGGGTCGATGTTTGCGGCCGGCGCATGTTCGTCGTCGGCTGGACACCGGGCGGGGCCCCTTATGGCATCTTTGAGGACGAGATGGATGCCGGAATGAATGACCTTGATGCGGGTGAGTGCGACCAGCCATACTGACTCACCCGAGCGCTGAACGCGGCATGACCCGCGCATCCCCGCGCAAGGCTGCGATGTATAAATATGCAGGCTGAGCAGCCGGTCAATGATGCAATCGGGGCCTGCGCAACCCCTGTCGCCGAGGAGCGAAGGCCCTTGTCCCCCGCACGCGTAGCCGCCGTTCGGTGCGCTAGCCATGCCGTTGGGCATGGCCTTCGGTGCCCGCACAGGAAGATCGTTATGAGCGCGAGCTGGTCATGAACGCAACGTCGGCCCGGTGCCAGGCTGACACTGCGGATATGCGGCTGTGGGGAGTCAGGCTGACCGGCCAGCGCAGCAGCATCGGAAGCCGAGGCGGCGGGTGCGAGCAGCACGATCACCGGGTTCAGCCCAGGCGCCGTCGTGTGGCCGCCTTGCGGGTTGGGGTGACAGCTGAGGCGGCGAAGAGCAGGACAGCACGCTCGACCGCGCTGCTGGTCGTCCAGCGCCTGGACGACGCGGGAGGGCCGTCGGGCTTGCGCCCGCCTGCGCGAAGGGGAAAGCTGTGGCGCGGCACGGAACTGGCCCGCCCCAGGGCGCTGCCGTGGCGTGCCGTTGCGATCTGCCGGCTCGATGAGATGAGGAAATGGCATGCCTGCTGACCCCATGAATCCGGCCACCGCGGTCACCTGGGGGCCCTTCCTGGTCACCAGGAAATGGACCTATCCGCGCGGCGTAGGCCGACCGCCAGTCAGCGCAGAGATCCCCGCGCTCATCGACCGGCTCGCCGCCGAGAATCACGGCTGGGCTACCAGCGGATCCAAGGTGAGCTGCTCAAGCTCGGCCACATAGTCAGCGCATCCACGATCCGCCGCGTGCTCAAGGCGCTGAAGATCCCTCCGGCACCCAAGCGGCACACCGACCCGACCTGGCGGCAATTCCTGCACGCGCACGCCGCGACGATGCTCGCCTGTGGGTGCCGAAAATCCTGTCACCCTATGCGACCTGGTCGTATTCACGGATCAGGCCGCCGAGCCGCTCTCGCCGCAGCACCCGGATATTCGTGCTTATCGTGGGCGGATGCGAGCGTCCAGCAGGCGGGTTCTGCTGCAGCGTCCTGTGCGGGCGATGGGAGTTGTGGTGATCTACGTACTCGTCGAGGACCAGCCGCAGGTGCCGTTCGCCGGTGATCAGCATCCGGTCCAGGCATTCGCGGCGGGCACTGGCGATCCAGCGTTCGGCGATAGCGTTCGCCCGCGGTGCCCGGACAGGAGTCTTGATGATCCGCACGCCGATCGCAGTGAACACCGCGTCGAATCCGGCGGTGAACTTGGTATCCCGGTCCCGGATCAAGAACTTCAGGCCGTCAGCGCGGCCCTCGATGTTTATCAGCAGGTTGCGGGCCTGCTGGGTTACCCACGCGCCGGTGGGGTGGGCGGTGATGCCCGCCAGGTGCACGCGTCTGGTGCCGTGCTCGATGAAGAACAGGACATACAGGCGCCGTAGGAACACGGTATCGACGTGGAAGAAGTCGACGGCGAGGATGGTCGTAGCTTGCCCGGCCAGGAACACGCGCCAGGTCTGCCCGGCGCGTCTGGTGCGGGGTCGATGCCCGCGTCCTTGAGGATCTGCCACACTGTCGACGGCGCGATTTTATGGCCCAGGCCGGTCAGCTCACCGTGGACCCGGCGGTAGCCCCAGGATGGGTTGTCCCGCGCCATCTCCAGGACCGGCGCGCGGATGGCCTGTGCCGCGCGCGGCCTCCCGGGGGTGCGGTGCGGATATGCCCAGCGCCGACGGACCAGGCCTGCGTGCCAGCGCAGCAGGGTGCGCGGGGAGATGATCAGGCGCAGGTGGCGGAGGTGGCCGCTGGGCAGCAGGCGGGCCAGCGCGGCCAGGATCGCGCGGTCAGCCCAGGACAGTCTCGGGGTTTTGACCTGGCGCTGGAGCACGGCGACCTGATGGCGCAAGATCAAGATCTCGGCGTCCTTGGCGCGGTCGGAGCGGGCGAGCAGGGCAAGCCAGCTGAACACGCGGAGCACCACCAAGTATGTGAATCGTAGTGTCACGGGTACTGACAGTGCCTGAGCGTGGGGTCCTCGCGCAGACCGATACCTAACTCGAGGTCCTCGTCCGACAGAGAGCGACCAGTTCAGTGGCTGTGACAGGGTTATCGGCACCTACAGGCTCCCGGTCGGGGGATCAGTCACGACGGCTGGCGTGAGGCGAAGCTCGGCACGTGCTGCGCCTTGCCGCTGGGTCGTTACTCTCCGAGATCGGAGCTGAGCTTGGCTCGCCGCTCCTCGAGTTCGGCCAGCTCGGTCCGCAGGCGCCTGATCTCGCGCTTGACACGGGTCAGCTCGGCCCTGGCCTGCTGTTCGTTGACATGACGGTCGCCGTGCCTGGTCCGGGCCAGGGCCTCGACCTCGCGGCGGAGCAGTCTCAGCCACGGGTTCCCGTGCATGTAAGCCTGACGGTACTGCAGCTTGCCCGCGTCGATCGCGTCGTAGATCTCGTCCTGGGTCAGCCCGAACTCCTGGCGGGCGGTCTTGTCGCTCAGCGTCGCGCCCTTGCGGGTCCATTCGTAGCGCTGTTCCCAGTCCTGATCGTCCATGGTGTTCCTCGTGCGGGCCGCCCGCGGAATCCGGCCGGGCGGCGTTTACATCGTCCGGCCATGATAAGGCGGTAAGCGGCTGCCCGCTGCGCGTTCCCGGCCTCAGTCCAGCAGCGTGCCCCACTCGGGCATGAGGTCGAGGAGCTCGGCGGCGGGTAGCTCGATGCCGAGCCTCGCGCAGTTGCTCACCACAGCTGCCGCGCGCTCGTCCGCGTAATCCGGGGAGTACTCCAGCAGCGTGTCGGCGTGGCCGTCGCGGCAGCTGTACAGGCCGAGCAGGATGCCCGCCGCAAGCTCGACCGCTGCGGATGCCATGCCGAGGCCAGCCCGGCGCTGAAGGTCATCGAGGAACGGCTGCAGCGCCTCGTCCAAGGCCTCGTCGGCCGCCTCGACCGGATGGACGTAACCCCGGCCTGGCCGGTGGCCAGCCCGGGTGTTCAGCTCCTCGATGTCCAGGCCCTTCAGGGCGCTCTCGACGTCGTCGGTGACAGCCGACCGGTCGGCGTCGGTCATGATCTGGACGGCGTAAGCTTCGGCCCGCTCGCGCAGGTCCGGCCGGGCAGCGAGCAGTTCGTCGAGCACGGCGGCCTTCTCGGCGGCGGACAGGGTGTCCAGCGCTGGCCGCTTATCGCTCACCCGTGTCCCCCTGTTCGGCCTGCGCTGCTCGCCGCCGGACTTCGTCGGCCTGGCGCCCGAGGGCGGCCAGGCAGGATGCGCGCAGCGGGCGCAGTTGCTCGAGGGCCGATTCCGGGTCACCGGTGCGCAAGGCCAGTTCCAGCCCGGGGGTCAGCCATTCCAGGGCCTCGGCGTGGTCGCCGGTGTCGCTGTACTCGATGCCGGCCTGGACATAGATCCAGACGTCGTCGGGGTAGCCGGCGCGGGCCTGCTGCCACAGGGGCCTGGCCTGTGGCTCGTGCCCCGAGCGCATCAGCTTCTCGGCGAGCTCGCACAGCATCTCGGCGCCTTCGGCGTAGCCGTCGCGGGTGGCGCCGCTGATCGCGGCGACTGCGTCGTCGACCCGGCCGAGCGCGAGATAGCTGTCGGCAAGCGTCTCGCTCCAGGCCCCGACATCGAACCACGCGTCGTCCTCGTCCTCGTGGGCCCGCGCCAGGGCCAGGTACTCCTCCAGCGCGGCGGCCCGCTCGGCATGATTGTCACCGGCCTGCTGCACCCGGTCCATGATCTCGTCGATGCGCTCCTCCAGCGGCAACACCGCCGGCCACGGCGAGCGCCGGGATTGCTTCTTCGCCGTCCGGCGGCGGGATAGGGGCGACACATGCACTACCGTAGCGAGCCGGGCCTTGCGGGTGGCCCGTTCGCGCTGCGCCGCATGGCGCTTATGTTTGGCCCAGCCGGGCGTCGATGGCTGCTGCGCTGGCGTCCTTTCCGCGGCGCCGTCATGACTCGCGTCTGCCGTGAGCCGGGCCGGTCAGCGAGCCGGGGGTGGTCAGCCGGCATTGGGTGAGTTCCGGACCGAGACCGCCTTCACCGAGGCCGCTCGCGCGGCTTTCGCGATCTTCTTGTCCGGGTGCAGCTTCCCTGCGGTCCTCAGCGCCTGCGCGGCGATGGCGTGGCGGGAGCGCCACATCTGCTCGAACAGAACCGTCTCCGAACCCGGCGGGGCCGCCTGCCGCACCGCCGCAGCCACGCCGTCCGGACCGCCGGTCGCGTAGCCTGTAGGGTGCCAAAACTGTGTCATGTGCTCTGACCTGCAGTATCTGGACCATGGGAGGGCCGCCCTGGTGCCCGCTTGTCTCTGGCTGATCGGCGGCGGGCCGAGAGCCGTTCGGTGATGAGCCTCCAAAATGCTTCTCGGCGGCGCGGTGCCATCGAAGGGACGTTGCAGGTCAAGGCCATGACACCGTTTCCGCATCCACAGGTGGGCCCGGTGCTTCACTTCGGCGCTGCTCTGGGCGCGAGGTCAACGGTCGTTGTTACCAGGGCATTCACACCTCGGGGCGCCGGCCTTGCTGCGACAGCCGAA
>DATJZH010000411.1:0-15426 GCA_035499215.1 Streptosporangiaceae bacterium
GGCGGACCATCCCTGATCTAGATCAGATGCCCTCTTAGAGTTTTTATGCAGGTACTTTGAGTTGTGGAAGGCCCATGGTGGGAGGGATGCACGGTGGCGCTGACGGAGACAGCGCAACGACTCTATGAACAACTCGGGCCCAAGGCGTCCAACCTTGGCGTGCTGAAGCGGCACCTCGGGCTTGATGACGAGACACTCACTTCGGCCTGCGCTGAGTTGGTGCGCGAGGGAATAGCGGAACGGGATGGCGGCCGAGTGCGGAAGGCAGACAACGTCTGTGCGTCCGGGTTGTCGTTGCACGCCACCCGTATCCTCGCCAGGTTGCCGCTCGACGGCACTGCGGTTGGCCAGATCCGACTGCGGGGCCTGGTTGATCTGTCCAACGAGGAGTACCGGAAGGTTCTGGAAGAACTCACGGCGGCCGGGCTCGTGCGGCTGGGGCGGGGGCGCGGCGGCAGCTTGGCACGGCAGGAATCCCGGCTTGATCCCGAGGTTGTCCCGGAAGAAACCACTGGTCTGGTTCATCATGAGTCGGATCTATACCAGCCTCTCGTGGACTGGCTGCTATCTACTCTCGAGACTCAGGATCGATTCTTCTGGGACGCTCGGGTCACGGCCTCGCCGCAAGGTCGGCGCCGGAGCACTGGCCAGTGGTCACGACCCGATGTCACATCCATTGAAGTATGGCGCTCAGAATGGCTGCCCCAGGTCAACCTGTCAATCTCCTCATACGAGGTCAAGCGCTTCTGCGACGCCGAGCGGCTTGAGTCGGTCTATGAAGCTAAGGCTCACGGACGATGGGCGCATCACTCTAATCTGGTCGTGGAGGCGTCTGCTGGCCAGGAGTGGCAACTTCCCGATGAGGTCCTAGACGAGATTAAGCGATTTGACCTTGGGCTTTACGTGATGGTGCTGCGAGACGACGGTTCCTATCGCATTCGCCAGTCGATCCCTGCAGGAATCCAGCACCCCGAGCCCGCGCTGCAAGCCGAACTGCTTGAGCACTACTTCAGCAATGACAAAAGAAACGCAGAGCAGTACAAAAACGCGATACACTGACGAATTCTGCGCCCGTCTCGCCTCACGCCGACATGTCCAGAATCGGCCAGCCAGGCTGAGTTGATAATAATGACAGCAGCCAGCGCCTGGCACCAGCGGTCGATAACGCTCGCGCCAGCGCTGGGCGGCTAATTGGGAACGGCAGAAGTCTCGTCTCGCTCTGGCTAAAAACCAGGAGGCCAAGCACGATTGCTGAACTGAAACTCGACCTTCATAACGATGATGGCGAACTCCAAACCATGCCGCTTATCGTGTTTGCCAGTATCCATTATAGCTGAGATAACGCGTCTTGTGCCCTCTGGCAGTTATCTTAATCCACGAGAAGAAGCGCCGCCCGTGATGGATCTTCACGTCGTAGAGTTTGACATTTGCCTTGTAAGAGCCGAACCCGTAGTAATGGCCGCGGCCGTAGGCGCTGCGGGCAGACCAGCTAGACCAGCTAATGTGTGCCACGTCATAAAGAGCACCGAAGGCGATCTCCCCAGGACGAACTGACGGGCAGCCCCAACTAGGCCCCATGCCACAGGCGTAGACGACAGTCCGGGACGAGGCTGACGCTGGTAAGGCTGTTCCAATGCCTCCGCCGAGCAGCGCAGCCACCACCGTCATACACCCCAGCATCTTTCGCACTAGCGTCACCCTCCCCTTTGGCTATCTATTCACGATAGCGTGCGCGGCTGATCACGGCCGGTATTACCAGTTCTCGTGGCGCCACACCGGAGCTAGCGAGCTAGCTGCCGCCGGGCAGCGAGTGACTAACCTAGTGACTACCGCTATCGCCGATGGCAGGTGCCGCCGGGTCGCCCGTGGACTTTTCGCGAATCGGGCGTAGCTCCTACGAGACACACAATTTCGCCCGGACACCACCGATGTCATGGCGCTAGTCGTCGCCATCGTCGCGGTCATGTGCGTGCGAAGAAACAGGGACACCGACATTCAGCAAGAAGTAGTTTCGAACGGGGCCGCCAGAGGCGATCGCTGCCGCGTAGGCGTCGGTAAAGACGCTGGCCACTGTGGAACGCTCGGCCCGCGCGCCGGATCTGTCCAGTCGGGTGAAGGTCACGCTCGGCATGTGGCTTGTTCCCTGCGTCAGGCTGGCACCGCGGCGATCTGGTCGAACTGTGCCCGGAGGAACTCCCTGGCCCGCACCGCGCGACAGAACCCCAGTTCTCCTCACATACCGGCCACCCGCTGTCACTGTCTCGTTCGCGGCGGATCATGGAAGCCGGGGGACCGGGCCGGAGGATCGATGGCCCCCAGGATGGCCGCCAGCGCCGTTCGAATACGTTCGAATTTATCTTCTCAAGTGGAGCCGCCTGTCGGAATCGAACCGACGACCTATTCATTACGAGTGACCCGCTCTGCCGACTGGGCTAAGGCATGCTGCAGCGCGGCCCTCGTGCTCGGCATCTTAGCGAGCCGCCTAGTTCCGGGTTCAGCGATCGTCTGATCGGCTACCGCGGCCTTTCCGGCCAAGCCAAGCGCCCCGGCGCCCAGCCGGAATTTCAGTGCGGATCCTGTTGCGCGGCTCCCGGTTGCTCTCCAGTGCTGAATAGCTTGTCCATTACTTCGGCTCCGGTGCTAATCACCGGCCGTAGCTCGTGCCGGTACACAGTCTCGGTGACGTTCGTTGAGCTATGGCCCACCAGGCGGCTGATCTCCTCGATGGCCATGCCGTTGTCGGAAAGGAGGCTTACGAAGGTGTGGCGCATGTCGCGCGGAGCCCAGTCCTCGCCGATCTTCGCCTTCCGGCTAATGGCCCGCAGCGACCGGCGCACATCAGAGGCATCGAGCGGCGTGCCGACGGCTGACGCGAACACCAGGCCGTGCTCCTGCCACACGATGCCCGCCAGCAGGCGGGCGTCAGCCTGGCATTGAACCTGCACCCGGAGGGCCTCCACGGCCATCCGCGGTAGCTTGAGCGTTCTCCTGGACTTCTTCGTCTTCGTGTCGCCATGTGTCCTCACAGATCGCCAGACGGCGACATGCGGCGGCACGGGCGGCGCGGCATCGGGATCTCCGTCAAGGTCAACATGATCCCACTTGAGGGCCCTGGCCTCCTCGGTGCGGACCCCCACAAGGAGCGACAGCACGATGTAGGCGTAAAGCGCTGTACCCCGCGCGGCCGCGATCAGCGCGACGGCTTGCTGGAATGCGAGCGACCTGGACGGGCGGCCTTTCTGCCCCATCGGAGTGTCGATAAGCGCGGCGACATTGCGGCGCACCTTGCCGTTCGCCTCCGCGGCCCGGATCGCCCTGGTCAGCGAGGCATGCGCGATCGACAGCGTCCGCGTCGACCGGGTAGCCCCCAGTTTCGTTAGCGCGGACCGGACATCGGCCGCCGTGAGGTCCCGCAGCGAGATCTTCCCGATGATCCCGCAGAGCGGGTCGGTGACTTCGGTGTACGTGCTGACAGTCTTAGCGGACCGGCCGGGCAGGCCGTCTCTCAGCCAGTCTTGTATCGCCGTCTGAACCGTGTAGCCGGCCTCAATGACCACACCGTCGTCCAGGTCATCGTGTAACTCGGCGAGCTTGGCCCTTATCTCGGTTTTGTTCCGGCCGTTGACTCTCTTGCGAATGCGGTTGCCGTCGGCGTCGAACCCGAGCGAGACGGCACCGCGCCAGCGGCCCGGACACTGCCGATGATTCCCGGAGTCGCGGCAGTCCCCGGTGTGCTCAAAATAGATCGCGTCCTCGCCATGTCCCCTGCGCTTGGCCACGCGCGGAACGCTACCACTTAGGCTCCCTCTTTGGCTCCCCCGGTGATCTACGTGAAGATCTGCATGGCCTCTGACCTGGTGGAGCTAAGGGGACTCGAACCCCTGACCCCCTGCTTGCAAAGCAGGTGCTCTTCCAGCTGAGCTATAGCCCCGTCGTGCGGCGCTCCAAGGTTACCTGGCTGTGAGTTCTCGCCCGTAGTCTCGGCGGCCGATCAGCCGCCATCGGTAACTGGCCCGCCGGCATCGCTGGCCTGCCCGAAGGTCCGTCGCCGGGTCCGGTGACATCGCGGCTGGTCATTATGTCGGCCAGCGCGGCAATACTGGCGGTCAGCTGTCTTGCCCCGGCTTGAGTCAGCCGTTGCGGGCTGTGCGGCCCGGTCAGCGTGCCCACCACGATTCCGGCCCCCGCCCGCCGCCCGGACAGAACGCCGTCCGCGGTGCCCTCGGCGACCACGGCATCCCGCACGTCCGTGACTCCGAGCCGGAGCATCGCCGACAGCGGCAGATCAGGCGCCGGGTACCCCCTGGCGACGTCGTCGGTGCCGAGTGCCAGGTCGACGTGGTCCCGCCAGCCGGCGCCGTCGAGCACCAGGCTCAGCAGGCGCCGCGACAACTCGCTCATCAGGCAGATGCGCATCCCCATCCCGGAAAGCTGCTCCAGGCACTCCCGCGATCCCGGCACGGGCGCAACGCCCATCCGGTCCACTGCCGCGGCGAAGGACCGCTCGAACGCCAGGTGGGCGGCCTGAGCCCTGGCCTGGTTGTCGGGAAACAACGTGCTCATCACGTCGCCTGTCGACTGCCCGCGGCTGCGGTGTACCAAGGCCATGCACCGCGCGTACGCGCTGGTTCCCGGCACGATGCCCTGTGTCGCGATGGCCTCAGTGAACGCGCGCTCAACGAGGCCGTCGTCGGCGACAGTCGTTCCGATTAGACCGCAGCAGACGAGCGTGGCCGATGGCGGGTCGCTCACCCGCCTCGCCTCCGCACCCACGGGCTGGCCGGCAAGCCGGCGCTACTCGTCAGCGGTTGTTGCCTCGGTCCACAGGTCGATCTCGGCCCGGTCGGCCTGTACCTTCCGCCAGACGGCAAACGCACCGAGCCCGATAATGCCAAGCAGGAGCAACTTCTTCACAATGCCCATCGCTTCACCTCCGGATTACCGCGGCGCATGGCTCCGTGAGAGATCCATGCTTCTAGAATCCCTGCAGCCTAGCAAGGTGCGGCGTCACCGCGGCCGGTCCACGTGTGCCTCACCCCGGACCGGACTGGTGACCTGGCACAACCCCGCCGTCGGCCCGCGGCGCCACGAACCGGTCAAATTCGGCAAATATGTCTTGTTTGCCGAATGCCCGCACCATGCCCGCATGAGAGCCATCTACTCGGCCAGGACCCAGGCCGACGAACCGGCCTCAGGTTGAGCAATGACGGGGCGGCACAGCAGCCGCCGGCCCGACCTCGGGGGACCCGGCTGCGGCAGCTGCAGGCGTACTGCAGGGGGGTACCTCTGTCACAGCCCGAATCATCCGGCCGCGGCGGCGCCGGCAACACCGTCAGCGGCAGGCCGGGCGGCAGCGCGGCGGCGCACCGGGTCGGCCAGCGCGGCGGTCAGCTGATCGAGCGCATCGATGGTATGCGCGCTGACAACGGCGTCGCAGTGCGGCCATGCCGCGGCCATGCCGCCAGCGAGTGGCTGGTAGACCGGACTCTTCGTCCGTGGATTGACCCACACGATGCGAAACGCGACCAGCGACAGCCGCTCCATCTCACGCCGCAGGACATCGGGATCACCGGTGTCCCAGCCATCCGAGATAATCACCACAACCGCGCCGCGCGCCATGCCGCGGCGCCCGCAGGAGTCGTTGAAGTCCTTCAGCGCGGCCCCGATCCTGGTCCCGCCGAGCCAGTCCGGCGCCGTCTGCCCGGCCCGGTGCAGTGCCAGCCCCGGCAGTGACCGGGCCAGCGCAGGCGTCAGCCGGGTCAGCCGGGTGGCGAAGCTGAACACCTCGGCGCTCGCGCCCCCGGCAGCGCAGTAGAGCAGCTGGATCATCGCCCGGGCGTATGGCTCCATCGACCCGGAGATGTCGCACAGCACGACCAGCCTGCGCGGCCGCGGCGCGGGCGCCCGCGAGATCAGCCGGAACGCGTGCCCGCCGGTTCGGCGGGCCTGCCTCAGTGTGGCGCGCATATCGGGACGCCGGCCGCCAGGCCGACGGCGCTGGCGCCGGGACCGGCGCGGCGGCACGGCCAGGGTGAGCTGGCGCATCAGGCCCGCCAGCATGGTCAGCTCGGTGTCGGACAGCTCGGCGAAGTCCTTCGACGCGAGCCGCTCCTGCGCGCTGCCGAGATAGTGGTGCTCGACCGCCTGGCCGGGCTGCGCGGGGTCCGGCGGGCCGTGGGAGCCAGCCTCTGGGGTTCCGCGCGATCCGGCCGAATGCCTCCGGGCCGCCTGCGCGGCCTCGGCCAGCAGGTCCTCCGGGGCGGGCGGGCGGCTGGGCAGGCCGACTGCATTGCCGTCCCCGCGCTGATCCGCCACGTCGGCCAGGCCGCCGAAGACCTGGCGGAATACCGCATCCAGGATCTGGATCTGATCCTTGTCCGATACGAGCGTCGCAAGCGCGCACAGGTACAGGCCGCGCGCAGTACCCGGCCGGGCCAGCGTGACCGCGCCGGCAAAACTCTCGCAGCGGCCCGGCCCGGCGGGCAGGCCGGCCAGGCGCAGGGCAGCCCCGAACCGGGCGGCGACCTCGGCCAGATCGTCAGCCATCGCCGCTGACAAGCGCGGCGAACCCCGCGTCCCTGGCCGCCTGCAGGTCCTCGGCGTATTTCAGCACGGCGCCCGCGGTGCGCTCGGCACCCTTAGCGTCCAGCTCGGAGGCGCCGAGGACCGTCAGCGCCGCCGTCCAGCTGATCGCCTCGGCGACCCCCGGCTGCTTGGCGAGGTCGAGCCCGCGCAGCCGGGTCACCCCGCAGGCGACCTGCTCGGTGAGCGAGACCGCTGCCGCGGGCACCCGCCTGCGGATGATGGCGGCGACCCGGCTGATGTCCGGGTAGTCGATCCAGTGATACAGGCAGCGGCGCTTCAGCGCGTCATGCAGGTCGCGCGTCCGGTTCGAGGTGAGCACCACGACGGGCGGGAAGGCCGCCCGGCGAGTGCCGAGCTCGGGGATCGTCACCGCCGACTCGGCCAGCAGTTCGAACAGGAACGCCTCGAACTCGTCGTCGCCGCGGTCCACCTCATCGATCAGCAGGACCGCAGGCCGCGGTCCCGGATGGTCGAGGGCCGCGAGCAGCGGCCGCTCGAGCAGGTAGTCAGCACTGAACAAGTCCGCCTCGCGCGGCGTCTCGCCGCGGGCCTCCGCGAGCCGGATCGCCAGGAGCTGGCGCGGGTAATTCCATTCGTACAGCGCCTCGGCCGAGGTCAGGCCCTCGTAGCACTGCAGCCGGATCAGCGGCGTGTCCAGCACGCCCGCCAGCGCCTTTGCCGCCTCGGTCTTGCCGACTCCCGGCTCGCCTTCCAGCAGGATCGGCTGGCCCATCCGCGCGGCGAGGAACAGCGCGGTGCCAAGCGGCTCGTCGGCCAGGTAGCTGGCGTCGTCCAGCCCCCTGAGCAGCGCTGGCACATCAGGAAGCCGTTCTGCCAGCTCGCTCATGCCTGGTAACGGCCCGGGTTATCGGCGAACGCCTGCTCGCATCCGGGACCGCAGAAGTACCACATGCGTCCATCATGCGACAACCGCGGGCTTGCCTCCGACACCGCGACTGCCATCCTGCAGACCGGATCGGCGGCGGTGCAGGGCCCGGCTCCGGGGGCCGTAAGCTGCCCCGCTCCGGGGGCCGTAAGCTGCCCGGCTCCGGGGGCTGGCATGCCGGCGCGGCCCGGCCGCAGCCGCTCCGCCACGATCTCCGCATAGATCGACAGCGCAATCTCCGGTCCGGTCCTGGCACCGATGTCGAGGCCCGCGGGGGTGTGCACCCGGCCCGCTTCCTCGCGGGACAGGTCCATGTCCGTGAGGACCTGCGCGCCGCGCTTCCTGCTGGCCACCAGGCCGATGTAGGGCACGGCCGCCGCGAGCGCCGCCCTCAGCACCGGCTCCTCGCCCCGCCCGTGCCCGGCGACGATCACGGCGGCCGCGTCGGGCTGCACCTGATCGCCGGTCGGCCCGGCCGGCCGCAGCTCGTAACCCAGCGCGGCCCCGACTTCCCGCAGCGCGCGCGCAGTCGGGCCGTCACCGCCCACGTAGATCAGCGGCGGCGGGAACACGCCCTCGAGGAAGATCTCGAGCATTCCCCCGGACGCGCACGGGTTGGCCACGGTGACCAGGCCCTCGGCCACGACCTCCGCGGCGGCCTCGGGGATGATCCGCAGCATCACGGCCTCGCCGGTCTTGAGCACCCGCAGGCCGTGCAGCCGGACCGACGATTCGGCGCACGTCCCGCCGACGAAACCCTCGATGGTCCCGTCGGGCAGGACGAGCGCGCGATCGCCCGCCTTGGCGCTGGTGGGCCGCAGCGCGCGTACCACCGTGGCCTTGACAAAAGGCTGCCGGCCCGCGCGGAGTTCCTCTGCCCGGGATCGCAGCCCGGGGACGTAGCCAGCGCTCAAGGGATCGCCAGGTCGGTGCGTAGCGGCCGGCCCTGGATCGTGCTCCACACGTTCGCCGGGGTCAGCGGCATGTCAGCATGCCGCACTCCGAATGGCCTGAGCGCGTCGAGCACCGAGTTGACGATCGCCGGCGGCGAGCCGACAGTGGCCGACTCACCGATGCCCTTGGCGCCGATCGGGTGATGCGGCGACGGCGTGACGGTCTCGCCCAGTTCCCAGGACGGGCATTCCATCGCGGTCGGCAGCAGATAGTCCATGAACGAGCCGCCAAGGCAGTTGCCGTCCTCGTCGAAGGCGATGACCTGCATCAAGGCCATGCCGACTCCGTCCGCGAGCCCGCCGTGCACCTGGCCCTCAACGATCATCGGGTTGATCCGCACACCGCAGTCGTCGACCGCGATGAACCGCCGGACCTTGACCTGGCCGGTGCCGGGATCCACGTCGGTGACACAGAGGTAGGCACCGAACGGGTAGGTGAGGTTCGGCGGGTTGTAGACGGTCTCCGCGTCGAGGTGCCCCTCGACGCCCTCGGGCAGTTCCAGCGAGGAATGCGCAGCCATCGCGATCTCGGCGATGTTATGTCCCTTGTCCGGGTCGCCGCGCACCTGCCACTTGCCGTCCGCCCACTCCAGGTCCTCCGGTGACACCTCCAGCATCGCCGATGCCACGATCTTGGCCCGCTCGCGGACCTTGCGCGCGACGATCGCGGCCGCGGCGCCGGAGACGGGCGTGGACCGGGAGCCGTAAGTGCCCAGGCCGAACGGGGTCCGGTCGGTATCCCCATGCACGACCTCGATGTCGTCCGGCGACATGCCAAGCTCCTGGGCCACGATCTGGGCGAAGGTCGTCTCGTGTCCCTGGCCCTGGGTCTGGCAGGAGACGCCGAGCACTGCCTTGCCGGTCGGGTGCACCCGCAGGTCGGCCCCGTCGGCCATGCCCAGGCCCAGGATGTCCATGTGCTTGCGCGGGCCCGCGCCGACGCCCTCGGTGAAGAAGCTGACCCCGATGCCCATGTACTCCCCGCGAGCCCGCTTCTGCGCCTGCTCCCGGCGCAGCTCGGCGTAGCCGGCGATGTCCATCGCGGCCTGCAGCGCCCGCGGATAGTCGCCGGAGTCGTACTCCCAGCCTGTCTTGCAGGTGTAGGGGAACTGCTCGGGCCGCAGCAGGTTCTTCATCCGCAGCTGCGCGGCATCCGCGTCGAGATCGCAGGCGAGCACGTCGACCATCCGCTCGACCAGGTACACGGCCTCGGTGATCCGGAACGAGCACGCGTAGGCGACGCCGCCCGGCGCCTTGTTCGTGTACACGCCGGTGACCTCGCAGTGCGCGGCCTGCAGGTCATAGGAGCCAGTGAAGATGTGGAAGAACCCGGCCGGGAACTTCGTGGGCTGCGCGGTGCCGTTGAACGCGCCGTGGTCGGCCAGCACCTTGACCCGCAGGCCGAGGATCTTCCCGTCCCTGGTTGCGGCGATCTCGCCGTGCATGTGGTAGTCGCGGGCGAATGAGGTGGACATCAGGTTCTCGGACCGGTCCTCGACCCACTTCACCGGCTTGCCCGTCACGATGGAGCCGACGACGGCGCAGACATAGCCCGGGTAGACGCCGACCTTGTTGCCGAACCCGCCGCCGATGTCGGGGGAGATAATCCGGATCTTGTGCTCCGGCAGCCCGGCGACGAGCGCGTACACGGTGCGGTGCGCGTGCGGCGCCTGCGTGGTGGTCCAGACGTTCAGCTGGCCGGTCACTTTGTTGTAGTCGACGACGGTGCCGCAGGTTTCCAGCGGCGCCGGGTGCGACCGCGGGTAGAGCATGTCCTGCGCGACCACGACGTCGGCAGTGGCGAAGACCGCGTCGGTCGCCGCCCTGTCGCCGGCCTCCCAGTCGAAGATGTGGTTGTCCCGCTTGCCCGCCACATCGTCGCGGATCACCGGGGCACCGGGGTCCAGCGCCTTCCTGGCGTCGATGACCGCGGGCAGCTGCTCGTACTCGACGTCGATGAGCTCGAGCGCGTCGCGCGCCGAGTACCTGTCCTCGGCGACGACGAAGGCGACCTCCTGGCCCTGGAACCGCACTTTGTCGGTCGCCAGGACAGCCTGGACATCCTGCGACAGGGTGGGCATCCAGGCGAGCTTCAGGCCCTCCAGGGTCTGGCCGGTGATGACAGCCTTGACCTTAGGGTGGGCCTCGGCTGCGGAGGTGTCCACGGAGATGACCCTGGCGTGCGCCATCGGGCTGCGCAGGATCGCCCCGTGCAGCATGCCGGGCAGCTGGAGGTCGTCGATGTAGTTGCCCTGGCCGCGGATGAAGCGCGCGTCCTCCTTGCGCTTGACCGGCCCGTAGGCCCCGTTCATCCGGTGCCCGGTCGCTGCCGTCATGCCGTCACCTCCTCTGCCGCCTGGTCGGTGAAGGCGCCATCGTCGGCGGCCTCGGCGGCCGCGGCGTGCTCGGCAGCCCAGCGCACCGACCGCACGATGTTCTCGTAGCCGGTGCACCGGCAGATCTGGCCGGACAGGGCCTCGCGGATCTCCGCCGTGGACGGATCCGGGTGGTGATCGAGCAGCCAGCGGGATGTCAGCATCATGCCCGGCGTGCAGAACCCGCACTGCAGCCCGTGGCATTCGGCGAAACCCTGCTGGATCGGGTCCAGCTCGCCGTCCCGCTCCAGGCCCTCCACCGTCCGCACCCGGTGACCGTCGGCCGTCGCGGCCAGCACGGTGCAGGACTTCACCGGGGTCTCGTCCAGCCAGACGACGCAGGCGCCGCAGTTGGACGTGTCGCATCCCCAGTGCGAGCCCGTCAAGCCGAGCTCGTCGCGGAGGAAGTGGATCAGCAGCAGCCGCGGCTCGACCTCGCGCGGGTACTCGGCCCCGTTCACTTCCACGGTGATCTGCATGTCAGGCCTCCTCTGCGTGCGCCCGGCGCGCTGCCCGGCGCAGTGCCCGCACAGTGAGCTCGCCCGCGAGGTGCCGCTTGTAGTCGGCTGGGCCGCGCTGGTCAGAAGTCGGGCTGCAGTGCTCGGCGGCGATCTGGCCCGCCCTGGCGAGGTTCTCGTCCGTCGCCGCGGCGCCGCGCAGGAACTCCTCGGCCTCGGGCGCGGCGAAATGCTCGGCGCCTACCGCGGTGAGGCCGATGCCGGCCGCGGTGATCGTGTCCTCGTGCAGCCATACCGCGGCGCCCGCCGCGGCGACCGGCCAGTCGCCAACCCGTCGCTCGACCTTCTCATAGGCGCTGCCGCCGCCTGGCCTGACCGCCACCCTGATCTCGGTCAGCAGCTCATCTGGCTCGACAACGGTTTCGTAGGGGCCGATGTGGAATTCACGCGCCGCCACTGTCCTCGTTCCGTATCGGCCCTGGATCACCATGACGGCCCCGACCGCGGCGAAGGCGGCGGACAGATCCTCGGAGGGATCCGCCTGGCACAGCGAACCGCCGATGGTGCCCCTGTTGCGGACGACGGGATCGGCGACGACCCGTTCAGCATCATGCAAGATCGCGAAGTGCTGGCCGGCCGCCGCGCAGTCCAGCAGATCGGCATGGCGGGTCAGCGCGCCGATCCGCAGCTCACCGCTGGCGAGGCGGATGTAAGACAGCTCAGCGAGGTCATTGATGTCGATCAGCGTCTCCGGCTGGGCGAGCCGGAGCTTCATCATCGGGATCAGGCTGTGCCCTCCGGCCAGCACCCTGGCCTCGGGACCCGACCTGGCCAGCAATGCGAGAGCATGCCCGACGCTAGTAGCCCGCTCGTAGGCGAAGTACGCGGGAACTTGCATACAACCTCCATCATTCCGGACACGATGGTACATCCGGGACTTGACTGCCGGATAGTAACTGATGTTGCGGCACCGTCGGCCGTTGCGCAATGCGCGGATAACCGGATGCTTATGCTCTGTTACAGGACGCCAGACCGGTGCCCGCCCGTCAGGTCGGAGTTATGACCCTTACTCAGCTCAACGCATTCGTGCTGGTGGCCCGGCTCGGCTCTGTCACCGCTGCGGCAACGGCGCTGGGCGTCAGCGAGCCGGCGGTGTCCCAGGCCCTGTCCGCGCTTCGGCGGCATCTCGGTGATCGGCTCATCGTCCGGGGCTCGGCGGGGATGACGCTGACAGCGGGCGGCAACCGCCTGCTGAGCACGGCAGCACGGATCGTCGCTCTCGGCGCGGAAGCGCAAGCCGCTGTCCGCGAAGCTCAGGGAGCACCCGAGCAGCTGCGGGTAGTGGCCACCTCTGTCTTGTCGGAATTCGTCGTGGGCCCGTTGCTCGAAGCGTTCGGCCGGCGTTTCGCGGGGCCGCTGGAGATCTCTGCGGGCGTGGCTGCCACCGGGGAGATGCCGGTGCTTGTCACCAACCGGCTCGCCGATGCCGCGCTGGGACCCCGCGTTGCCGTCGGCCCGTTCCGCGAAATCGTCAGCGAGCCGATCTTCCGCTACAAGATAATTTTCGTGGGGGCTCAGGGTTTGCCTTCTCGCCGGGGCGTCGGTCAGTGTCTGTGGCTGGTGGACCCGTCGGGCGCTGACCCCCGCAGCGATGTCGGGCAGCTGCTCGGCAAGCTGCGGATTCCGGAGCAGCGGATCCGGGTCTTCCCCAACCAGACGGCTGCCTGGGGTGCCGCCGCTGAGGGGGCAGGGATCGCTCCGGCGGTGGCTCACCTGGTGGCCCAGCAACTGCGCCGTGGCGAGCTGGTGGTCATCGATGTCCCGGTTGCCCCGGCTGTGGCCAGCTGGCATGTGACCGTCATGAACCGGGAGCGGCGCACTACCGCGGTCGGGGCGCTGCGCAATTTCCTCAGCACTCCCGAGGCCATGCAGCTGATGCGGTCACCCGCCGCTGGCGTTCCGCCCTCGCGATTCCGCCCGCCCGTCTTCGTGACGATCTGGAGCTGATCCGGATCCGCCCTGCTGACGCTGCCCGGCCGTAATCCGCGTCTTGGCGCAGGCAGGCTTAGCCCCGGTGAGCGCCGCGATCGCGGCCTCCGGCGAGCGGGCCCACTGGATCAGCTGCCGGTTGGCGGCCGCCAGCAAGCCGACATTCACCATGCGGTCGAGCTGCGTCACGAGCGGATCCCAGAACCCGTCGACGTCCATGAGGACAACGGGCTTGGCGTGCAGCCCGAGCTTCGACCAGGCCGAGACCTCGGCAAGCTCCTCCAGCGTGCCCAGGCCGCCGGGCAGCGCGATGAATCCGTCGGACAGGTCATACATGCGCTGCTTGCGCTCATGCATGGACGCCACCTCGTGCAGCTCAGTCAGTTCCCTGTGCGGGACCTCCCGGCTGAAGAGCCCAGCAGGGATGACCCCGATAACCCGGCCGCTGCTGGCGAGCGCAGCGTCGGCGAGCTCACCCATCAGACCGGCCCGGCCGCCGCCGTAGACGAGACCGATGCCGCGCCGGGCGGCCAGCGTCCCGAGTTCACGGGCGGCGCTGCGGTAGCGGACGTCGGGCGGAGAGCAGGATCCGCAGAAGACGCAGAGCGTCCGGATGGTGACCATAGCCCGACCAACCTACCCGCGCGGACCGCGGTGCCTGGCCGTCACCAGGCCGGCCAGGCGGATTGAACGCCCGCCTGCTGAAACCGTAGGCAGCCGCCATCCGCTCGGAAGGCTAGCCGCCGGGCTCAGGCTCGTTTTCGTCTGGTGCGTGCGGGCCCTTGCGGCGGTGCCGCATCTGTCGTGTGCGCCGGCGGACGGGGCGCGGGAGTGAACGGAGCCACTCGCGGGCGCCGGGTCCGAACCAGTCAACCGGAAACCCGAGGACATGCTGCCGCTCCTCGCCTGTTCCGGCACGGGCATCCGGTCCCCAGGGCACGCCCAGCACCCGGTTCCGTTCCTCCCGGTTCCTGGCCATCGGACCACCTTCCTGGCTGCCGCGCGTGGATGGTGCCAGGCCGCCCCGTGCATGACCGCCGATGACCCGCTGTGGTCTCCGATTCTGGCACGCAGGTGGCACGGGACGGTCATTGCCGGGGTGCCCAGCGGGCGTCGGGGACGCCGGCGCAGTGATTGGTATAGCGGGCCAGGACGAACAGCAGATCAGCGAGGCGGTTCAAGTAGGCCGCGACATCCGCGCTGACGTGCTCGGAACGACGCAGCGCGGTAACCCGCCGCTCGGCCCGCCGACACACCGTGCGGGCCACCTGCAACTGTGCCGCCCCGGCCGTCCCGCCGGGGTGGATGAAGTTGCGCAGTTCCGGGAGCTGCTGATCAAGGTCATCCATCACGGCTTCCAGATGCGTCACCTCCCCGCTGGCCAGCCGGGGGAGCGAGGCTCCCGATCCAGCGCTGCCGGGGGCCATCAGCTCACAATTTACCGTGAACAGGGATTCCTGGACTGTCTGCAGGACGCCGGTCACTATCTCGGGCAGCTCGCCCGCGGCGGCGAGACCAACAGCGGCGTTGCACTCGTCCACGGCCCCGATGGCCTCCATCCGGGCGTCGTCCTTACCTATCCGGCGGCCACCCCAGATGCTGGTCTGACCGGCGTCGCCCTTACGGGTATAGATCTTCATGGAGTGACACTGTCATATGGCCGCCTTCTCCTGAACTAATCCCGGGCCGCCGGGAGCCGGCCAGGGCCGCGGTCACTCGGCCGGGCCTCCTCAATGAGGCGGAAGAGGATCAACCTGCGAAGCGCAGCCAGGCAGGCTCAGTAGGCGCGGGCGAAGATCACTCGCTTGCCGTAGGCGGACGCCTTGCCGCAGCGAACGCACATGCCCTGCTCGGGTTCGCCTGCCAGCGGGATGCAGCGGGGAGTGGCCGTGGTTTCGGTCTTGATCTCGTCTTCACAAGCCTGCTCGCCGCAGTGCAGCGCCAGCGCCCAGCCGACCGCCACGGCGGCAGCGAACTCAGGCCAGGACCTGACAGCGGCTGTGTGGTCGTCGCGGAAGTCGGCGGCCCGCCGCGCCAGCATGGCCTGGAACGTGGCAAGCTCGGCAGCCAGCAGGTCTGGCGCCGCATCGAGGGGGATGGCCTCCTTGGCGGCGTCCGGCTGCCGGTAACTCAGGCGGCGGGACATCAGCGTGGTACCAGCGGCCAGTTCCCGCAGGCCA
>DATJZH010000412.1:0-14346 GCA_035499215.1 Streptosporangiaceae bacterium
GGAGGTGCGGCGCTCGGCGTCGAACAGCTGCGCAAAATCGGCGCGGATGGCGTCGACCCGGGCCTCGCCCTCGGCTGTCGCCGCGATGGTCCTCGCCGAAGGATCATCCCGCGCCGCCGCGTTGACGAGTGGCACCGAGTAGTCGTCGATGTACGAGCGTGCGGCAGTGACGATCTCGCGCACCCGCGCCTCCTGCGCCGAGTCGCCCGTGACGAGTTTGAGCAGCGCCAGCCCTTCCTGCGGGAGCGTCGCCACCGCTTGCTGCCATGGCACGAGAAACTCCATCTGGCGCGTGAGGATGAAGCCGCGCTGCTCCGTCTCCAGGTCAAGCACCTGCAGTTCGAGCCCATTGGCGGCGATCAGCACGTCCTGCGAATGCAGCGCGCTGCGCTCAGCGTTTCATGCATCCTCGATGGTGAGCAGAAGGGTGGCAAACACGGCGCCGACGACGAGCGCGAGGGCCACAGTGGCGAGGACCATCCGCAGCGCTATGCCGCCCCGATTCCGGATCGCCCCGGCGGCTGTCGCACCTCCGTGCGAGCCGCCGCCCGAATGCCCGGACCCTCGCATGCGCCAAGACTACTCCTAGGTCAGGGCGACGATTGGGTCTGCGCAGCTGGCGGTCCTGGGCCAGATCCTGGCGCAGAGGCGCAGCGTGGAGGCCGCGCTGGGCTACGTGCAGGCGCTGGCTCCGGGGCGAAGGCGGCCTCCATGCCCTGCGCTGGGCGCTAGCGACTGGTCGGCTGGGCCTGGGATGGCGTGGTGGCGCCGTGCCCGGGAGGGCTTGTGTCGGACTTTCCGGACGCCCCGGCCTGGGTGTCGGGGTGGGCCAGGCTGAGGTTGCGGCCGGTGGCCGGGTCGAAAACGTGCAGCGACCGCGCGTCGGCCCACAGCTGCGCGTTGTCGCCCTCGCTGATCCGCGTGGCGGGGTCGAGCCGGGCGACCACCGTCTCGCTGGTGGCTCCGGAGTCCGCCCGCCCGGCATCCTTGGCGAGTTCCTCGAGCTCAGTCACGTACCTGGTCTTCCCGAGGTCCCTGCTGAAGTAGACGTACTTCTCCGCGCCCAGCGATTCAAGGACATCGATGGTGGCCTGGAACGTGATCCCGTGCGGCCGGACATCGGCGGAAACGAGCGAAGGATCCTGGAAGTTCTCCGGCCGGATGCCCACGATGACGTCACGGCTGGCCGTCGACAGTTCCTGCCGCAAGGGACCGGAGACGGGCATGTCCCCGAGCGGCGTGCGCAGGCGGCCAGCTTCGAGGGTGCCCGACATGAAGTTCATCGAGGGGGAGCCGATGAAGCCCGCCACGAACAGGTTCACGGGCCGGTCGTAGAGTTCCTGCGGCGGTGCGGCCTGCTGGAGCACGCCACCGCGAAGGACCGCTACCCGGTCGCCGAGCGTCATCGCCTCGGTCTGGTCGTGCGTCACGTAGACCATCGTGGTGCCCAGTTTCTTCTGAAGCTTGGACACCTCGAGGCGCATCTGCACCCGCAGTTTCGCGTCCAGGTTGGACAGCGGCTCGTCCATCAGGAACACGGCCGGGTCGCGGACGATCGCCCGGCCCATCGCCACCCGCTGCTGCTGGCCGCCGGACAGGTTGGCCGGCTTGCGGTCGAGCAAGTCGGTCAGGCCGAGGCTCTGGGCGGCCTCGTTGACCTTCTGGCTGATGACGGCCTTGGGGGCCTTGGCCAGCTTGAGCGCGAAGCCCATGTTCGCCCGGACCGTCATGTGCGGGTACAGCGCATAGCTCTGGAAGACCATGGCGATGTCGCGGTCTTTCGGCGTCTCGTCGTTGACGACCTTGTCGCCGATCCGCAGCTCGCCCTCGGAGATGTCCTCCAGGCCCGCGAGCATGTTGAGCGTCGTCGACTTGCCGCAGCCGGACGGTCCGACCAGGATGATGAACTCCCCGTCGGCGATGTCGAGGCTCAGCTTGTTGACCGCCAGCGTCCCGTCCGGGTACCGCTTGGTGATCTGATCCAGAACGATGTCAGCCACTGGTCTCTCCTTAATGTCCGCGCTAGCCTTTGACCGCGCCGGATGTCAGCCCGCTGACTATCCTGCGCTGGAAGACCGACACGAAGATGATGATCGGAATGGTGATGACGACGGCCGCGGCGGCAATGGGCCCGGTCGGCGTCGTGAACTGCGAACTGCCGCTGAAGAAGGCCAGCGCGGCCGGCGCCGTCCGCGCGCTGGTCGTCGAGGTGAGCGAGATTGCGAACAGGAACTCGTTCCAGCAGAACATGAACACCAAGATGGCGCTGGTGAACATGCCCGGTGCCGCCAGCGGGGCGATGACCTGCGTGAACGCCTGCCACGGCGTGGCGCCATCGATCTTCGCCGCTTTTTCCAGCTGCCACGGGATCTGCTGGAAGAAGGCTGCCAGGATATAGACGGCCATCGGCAGGCCGAATGCGATGTACGGGATGATCAGCCCGGGCCACGTGTTGAACAGCCTCAGTGCCCGCTCGATGCTGTACAGCGGTGTGACCAGTGAGATCTGCGGGAATAGCGAGATCAGAAGCGCCCCCGCGACGAGCAGGCGCTTGCCGGGGAAGGCTAGCCGGGCGACCGCATAGGCTGCCATGGAGGCGAACACCACGGCGACGAGCGTGGCGATCAGGCCGATCCCGATCGAGTTGAGCAGCGGCCGGACGAATGTGGAGCTGGTCAGGATTCCGCTGTAGTTTCCCCAGGTCCAGTGCGCTGGCCAGAAGCTGGGGTCGGTGATCGCTCCCGGCGTCTTGAAGGACAGCGACACGATCCACAGGAGCGGGATCGCCACGATCACTACGGCGACGGTGTTCGCCGTACCCCAGCCGAGCTTCTGCTTGATAGCGATATCCATCAGTGCCTCACTTCGCCAAGTCCGAGCCGGGGGCCTTGGCGCCGAAGCCCCAGATGAACGCGGCCGCCATGATCGCCACGCAGATGAAGATCAGGACCGAGATGGCCGACCCGATGCCCAGGTTCAGTGCGCTGAACAGGTTGTCGTAGCCAAGAATCGAGACCGAGTAGGTGTTGTGGCCGCCGCCGGTCAGGACGAAGATGTTGTCGAAGATCCGGAACGCGTCCGCGCCCCTGAACAGCAATGCGACCAGGATGGCCGGTTTCATCAGCGGCAGGGTGATCCGGGTAAAGCGCTGCCAGACGGTCGCCCCGTCCATCATGGCCGCCTTCTCCAGGTTCTGTGGCACCTGGGCGAGCCCGGAGAGCAGCAGCAGCGCCATGAACGGCGTGGTCTTCCACACCTCGGCCAGGATGATTATGGCCAGCGACGGGACCGTCGAGGTCAGCGGCGCGCTGTTGTTGAACAGCGCCGAGAGGTAGCCTTCGTTCGGGGTCCACGCGTACAGCCAGCCGTACGCGGCGGCGACGGTCACGATCCCGTACGGGATGAGCGCAACCGTGCGGATGAGGCCGCGGCTGAACCGCGTCCGGAACATGAGCTCGGCCAGCGCCATGCCGAGCACCAGCTCCAAGGCCACCGAGAAGACGGTGATGATCACCGTCACCTTCAGCGCCTGCCACCAGTACGGAGAGCTGAGCACCGCCCCGTAGTTGCTCAGCCCGACGAACTTGACCTGGCTGGGGAGCGCCAGGTTGTACTTCTGCAGGGACAGATAGACGGCATAGCAGATGGGGTACGCGGCGACGCCGATCATGACGATGACGGCCGGGGCGCAGAGCAGCAAGCCGAGCCTGCGCTCGGCCCGCGCACCATCGGACAGCTGCGGCTTCTTGTGCCTGTGCCTGTGCTTGGCCGGCGCCTGCGGCGGAGCGGCGACGGCGACCGTCTCGGTGCTCGTAGTCATCGGGCACTTCCTTTCCTGGCGGCCGGGCCGCTGCACACTGCGAGGCGGCTCACGGGATCAACCCCTTCTGCTGCAGGGCATCGCGGATCTCTCCGGTCATGCCTTGCTCGGTGCTGACCGGATTGATGCTGGTCGGCGGCGAGACGAGGTGTGAGATGTCGATGGACAGGACCTGGTAGTCCGGCGTGCCGGGCCGCACGCTGGCGGTCTGGAGCGCATGCAGGATCTCGGCGTGGAACGGGTAGTCGGCGAACATCGCCGGATCGCCGTAGAGACTGCCGAGGGTCGGGGGGAGGCCGCCGACCGTGGCGCTCTCCAGCTGGCTGGCCCGGTCGCGCAGGCACAGCGCGGCCTGGAAGGCCAGCGTGGGATACCTGGAGTAGGCGCTGACCGCGAGGTCGGTGCCGCCGATGGTCACGTGCGCCGGCTGGCCGGCGACGACCTCAGGGTAGGGCGCCCACTTGAAGTGCTTGAACAGCTCCGGGTTGTCGGCCTTCATCGCCGGATAGACGAACGGGTAGTTCAGTTCGAAGGCCGCCGTGCCCGCCTCCATCGAGAGGCGGTTCTCGTTCTCCTGCTGGACGCCCAGCGACGGGTCGGCACCGTCCGACGTTGCGAACCGCTTCATCATGCTCAGTGCGGTCAGCGCCTGCGGGCCAAGCGATACGCCCTGCCTGTTCGGCGTCAGTACGCTGCCTCCAGCGCTGGCCAGCATCGTGTTGAACCAGACGGTCGCGCCCTCGTACTGCCCGCCCTGCATCTCGATGTAATGCGGCTTGCCCTCCCGGGCCAGCTGGATCGAGTCGTCGATCATCTGAGCCCAGGTGACCGGCGGGGTTTTGACCAGGTCGGACCGGTACCACAGCAGCTGGGTATTGCTGTTGTCGGGCACTGCGACAAGCTGGTTGCGCCAGCGCGCCGTCGCCAGGGCGGGCTTCAGCGTCCCGGCCTCGGCCTGCTGCTTGTAGAGGCCCGTCCACGGCACGATCCAGCCGGCCTCGGCGAACTCGGGCGCCCACGTGACGTCGAGGCCCATGATGTCGATCGAGTGGTCACCCGCGGCGAGCCGGCGGATGAGCTGCTGCCGCTGCTGATCGGAGGCAAGCGGCAGCACCTGATAGGAGATCGTGTACTTCCCGCCACTTTGCGCGCTGCACCTGGCTACTACCTTCGCGGTAGCGCCCGAGACATCGGGTGCAGCATAGAAATTCAACGTGACCGAGCCGGCGTTCGCGTTCGCGCTGGCGCCGCAGGCGGCGAGCATAGACGAGAGCAGGACGCCGCCCGCTACTGCCGCGACAGTGCCGCGAGACCGGGACCGTGCGCGTCGCCCGGGTTTCGGCGGCGGGGCGGGCCGCCGCGATCTGGTCTGGTCATCACGGCCGGACGCGGAGAACCCGGCGATAACCGAGACCTGTCCTAGCATCTGCCTGAACAGGGCGCGAATCCGATCGCCGCTTGCTGATCCGATTCTGCTGTGATTAAGAGACTCGCCCATGTCACCCTTCCGCCTCCATGTGCCGCTGGTCCGATCCGGCCCCGTTGACTGCTTATCTCGTTGGTGATGCTGCCGCTCGTTCGTCAGCCCACGTGCGGACATCTATGGCATAAAGGACAGCCAGTTGGGCCTGGTCGACCGCCCAGGTGGCGTAATCCAGGGCATCGGCTGCGTCTTCCTCCGCGGCCTCGGCGTCTCTTTCTGCCGTCTTGACGTCATGCTCGTCACGTTTGCGGTCGACACGGTCCTGCATGGCCTGCATTTTCGCGGCAGCATCGGCTTTCATCGACTTCCACTGGCTTTGTACGTAGCCGGTGGCCTGCCCAGGCTTCTCCTGCGCGGCACTGTGCCGGGCAGCGATATCCGCCTTAGCGTGGCTAAGGCGCGCCTTGACCTGCTCGTTAGTTTCCTGCCGCCCTTTATCGAAGGAAGCCTTCAGATCCGCCGCTCTCTTTTCCAGGGCGTCTATCTGGTCGGAGATGGTCATGGTATTTATTCCTCCCGATCTGGATCAACTTCCATGACAGCCAGCTGGTGAAAGGCTGATGCCGGTGCATGGCGGGCCGTTCAGCCGGTGATGCGGAACTCGTCGCAAACGCCGATGACCGGTTGGCCCATTCACATGGCGCCGACCACAAGTCCACGCCACACTCCCGCCGCAGTAAAGTCGATGCCGGCTCTTCGTTTATTGACCCGCCCTATAGGGACGAGTGCGTCCACGATGCCGGCGGTGCCGATAGGCAGGTAATCGGCCCGGTCGGGCAACACGTCACCGGACAGGAGCACATCGCAGGCTCGGCCGGTCCGTAATAGCCGCTCCGGAAACCAGTAGGGACTACGCCTGTCTGACCGCTTCGGCTGTGGTCGGCTGTAGCTATCAAGACCGGCTTGGCCTGCCATGCGAGGCAACGGCCGAACGCGAGGCAGAGTGATTCAGATGCAGGGAGACATCGGCTACGGGCCGCCCCAAAGACGCCGAGGCAGAGGCAGCTGGCTGACGCACACCGTGGTGGCGGTGCTGGCGGCCGGGCTCGCGGTAGCCGTTGTCGTGGGGTTCTTCAGCCCGGCGTCGGGCGGTTCCCTGCCGGGAAGCGGCGCGGTGCCTGCCCCGCCTGCCTCGGCGGCCCCGCTGGCCCGTGGCGAGCAGGACATGGTCAATAAGGTCAAGCCGGGCCTGGTGATCATTAACACTGCGCTCCAGTACAACAGCGAGGCGGCCGCCGGAACCGGCATGGTGATCAATGCCGACGGGCTGGTGCTGACGAACAACCACGTCATCGAGGACTCCACCAGGATCACCGCGACCGTGATCTCGACGGGCAAGACGTATCAGGCGAGGGTCGTCGGCTACGACAAGACCGGTGACATCGCCTTGATTCAGCTGAAGAACGCGTCCGGGCTGGCCACGGTTCCGATCGGCAACTCCTCTTCAGCCAGGGTCGGGGACGCGGCTGTGGCCATGGGCAACGCCGAGGGCCAGAGCCGCATCAAGGTGACGGCTGGCCATATCACGGCGCTGAATACGACCATCACCGCGAGCGACGAGGCAGGCTCGACCACCACCGAGACACTGCACGGAATGATCCAGACGAACGCCGACATCGTGCCCGGGGACTCCGGCGGCCCGCTCGCGAACTCCGCCGGAGTCATCGGCATGGATACCGCGGGCAACGACTCGGGCGACCAGCAGGGACCTGCCGCCGGGTTCGCGATCCCGATCAACACGGCGCTGTCGGTTGCCCGGCAGATCGCCGCCGGTCACGCCAGCTCCGTCATCACGGTCGGCTACCCGCCCTTCCTGGGAATCTTCATCGGCTCCGGATCCAGCAGCAACCCGCAAACCCAGGCGCAACAGCAGGAGCGGCGGAACGGCGGCTCCGGCGGTTCCGGGAGTACCCAGCGGTGCTATAGCAGCAATGCTGACCTGACCACACCGTCGGTCATCGCGCCGGTCAGCTCCGGCACCCTGATCGACGGGACGATCTGCCGAAGCCCCGCGGCCTCCGCCGGCATGACCGGCGGAGCAGTCATCACGGCGGTGAACGGGCAGGCGGTCGGCTCACCCGACGACTTTGCCAAGCTCATGACACGATTCCACCCCGGCAACACCATCTCAGTGACCTGGGTGGGCCCGTCCGGGCAACGCACCACCAGCAGCCTGCACCTGACCGCCGGCCCGCCGCAGTAACATCGCGGTCAGACGTAACCGATAGGCAAGCCGTCTCATACCCGCGGCTGAGATGGTTCGGAAGCAACTGCGCAACTGCAGCACGTTCAACTCGGTCCGGCCGCCTAGCGACGGGTACGGCGGCCGGGCTGGAAACTCGACCGACGGCCGTGCCGCCGGCGCATCCCGCGTCTTCCTCCGGCCGATCGGCAGCCTGCATCCGCTCGGCGTGGCCGCCCTGGCCGGCGCGTCGTGATGCTGACCGGCGCGGGGAGAAGGTCATCGCACCGGGCGTCCAAGGCCGTCCGCGGCCGTGCTGGTGTTGCTTCACACGCGATCGTGTGATGTTAATGGAGCTTCCGGGATGGCCTCCGCCAGCGCCAGGTACGGCTAGCGGGCTCGTGCCGCGTCGCGTGCTATGAATAGCCGCCTTCGCCACACTTAGGGTCAGTACGGTACGAGGTGGTTCTGGCTGTGCGTGGAGGTGCCGATGGGGTCGGGCGGGGTGCTGCCGGGCCGGGATCCGCCTGGCCGGGCCGACATCGTGCACCAGACCGACCGCACGCGGGTGACCCGTCTATTCCTCCCTGAATGCACGGTTATCCGCAAGGAGCCGCTGGGGCCGGACGCGGACCGCCGGGTGCGGCATGAGACGGCGATGCTGGAGCGGCTGCGTGGCGTCGAAGGGATCGTCCAGCTCGCCCCGGCGCCTCGGTGCGCGGGGTCGGTGGTGCTGGCCGACGCCGGCGGCGCGAGCCTGGCCGGGGTGGCCAAACCGCTGGCGGCGGATGAGCTGACCAGCCTGGCAACCAGGATGGCCCGGGCGGTGGCGGGGATGCACCGGGCGGGGGTGATGCATCGGGACATCACCCCGTCCAACATCGTGATCTCCAGCGGCGGTATCCCGTGCCTGGTGGATTTCGCGCTGGCGACCTCGCTGGCCGAGATCCGCCCCGGCTTCACCCACCATGCCGAGATCACGGGGACGCTGGCGTACCTGGCGCCGGAGTCCACCGGGCGGACCGCCCGGCCGGTGGATCAGCGGGCTGACCTGTACGCGCTGGGCGCGGTGCTGTACGAGCTGGCCACCGGCGGGCCGCCGTTCGGGACCGGGGACCCGCTGCGGCTCACCCACGATCTGCTCGCCCGGGTGCCGGTGCTGCCGGTCCAGGTGAACCCGGCCGTGCCGGGGCTCCTGTCCGACATCATCATGCATCTGCTGGAGAAGGAACCGGACCACCGGTACCAGACCGCCGACGGGCTGCTGCACGACCTGGAGCAGTTGCTGGCCGCGCAGGGGCGTCCGGCGGCCGGCGCGCTGCGGGTCGGTGAGCGTGATGTTCCGCTGCGGTTGCTGCCGCCGTCGCGGCTGGCGGGCCGCGAGGTGGAGATGGCGGCGCTGGCGGCGGCGTTCGAGGAGGCAATGGCGGGCCGGTGCCGGGGGGTGCTGGTCAGCGGGGCGCCTGGAGTGGGGAAAACGGCGCTGGCCGATGAGCTGCGGCCGGTGGTGACGGGCCGGGACGGCTGGTTCGTGGCGGGCAAGTTCGACCCGTACCGGCGGGACCTGGAGTTCGACGCGGTCAACCAGGCATTCCGCGCACTGGGCCGGCTGTTGCTGGCCGAGCCGGGCGAGGAGCTGGCCGAGGTCTGCGGGCGGATCCTGGGGGCGGCCGGGGCGAACGCGGGTCTGCTGGCCGCGACGGTGCCGGAGTTCGCGGCGCTGCTGGGAGTGCCTCCGGATGCGGGGGATCCGCTGACCGCGCAAGTCCGGGCGCAGCGAGCCGCTATGGCGGTGCTGCGGGTAGTCGCCTCACCGAAACGGCCGGTGGTGGTGTTCGTCGATGACCTGCAGTGGGCCGGGCGCACCCCGCTCGGCTTCGTGGACCTGGTGCTGAGCGAGGAGCCAGTGGAGGGCCTGCTCCTGGTAGGCGCCTACCGGGAGGAAGAGGTAGACGCATCTCACCCGCTGGCAGCGCCGCTGTCCAGGTGGCGTGACCAGTCTGGCGTGGAGCATTTGCGGCTGGTCAACCTGCCCGGGGCGAGCCTGGTCACCATGGTTGCGGAGATACTGCACGCGGACTCGGCGGCGGCCGCTGGCCTGGCCGACGTAATCGCCCCGTACACGTCCGGCAATCCGTACCAGACGGTGGAGTTGCTCAACGCGCTGCGCCGCGACAGAGTCCTGGCGACAACGGCCAATGGGTGGTGGTGGAACAAGGCGGCCGTGCTCGCTCACCTGGGCCGGTCTGAGGTGGCCGGGCTGCCGACGGCGCGGATTCAGGCGATGCTGCCGGGGTCGCGGCAGCTGGTAGAGGCGATGGCGTGTCTGGGCGGGCGGGCCGAGCTGAGCCTGCTGCAGACTGCCACCGGCGAGCCGGCGGACATGGTGGAACAGATGCTGGCGCCCGCCGTCGACGAGGGCCTGCTAGTGGTGGAGCCGGGGCTGCACCAAGCAGTGCGGTTCCGCCACGACCGGATCCGGGAGGCGGTCCTAGGTGGGCTGGAGTTGCGGCGGCGGCACACCCTGCAGCTGGCCATGGCGCGGCGGCTGGCCGGGGTGCCGGAGCTGTTCGCGGTAGCTGCCGGGCAGTACCTGCCGGCAATCGACGCCGTCGAGGACCCCGCGGAGCGGCGTGCGGTGGTGGGGCTGCTGCGGCGTGCCGCGGGTCAGGCGAGGTTGATCGGGGACTACGGCCTGGTGAACGCGCTGCTGACGGCGGCGCTGCGGCTTGTCGACCCGGGTGAGACGGCTACGCTCGTCGAGGTACAAGTCGGCCGCCACGCCGCGCTGTTCAGCCTGGGGCGCCTAGAGGAGATGGACGAGGAGTACCGCGCGATCGAGGGACTGTGCCCCACCGCCTTGGAGCGCGCCGACCCGACGGTAGTGCAGGTGCGCAGCCTGACCCACAGGAACCGTTTTGCCGAGGCGATCAGCCTGGGCCTGCAGTCGCTGGGCGCGCTCGGCTTTACCGTTCCGCCGGCGGACCGGCTTTCCAGTGAGGTCAACGAACAGTTCGGCTGTCTGTACCGGTGGCTGGATCACACCGACACCGTCGGCGATCTGACCCGGCCGGACATCACCGACCCGACGCTGCTCACCGCGTCTCGTCTGCTCAACGCGGTCCTGCCCGCCGCCTACTTCATCGCCGACCACGCTACGCTCGGCTGGCTGAGCCTGGAAGCGCTGCGGATCTGGATCGAGCATGGCCCGAGCCGCACACTGGTTGGCCCGGCGAGCCACACCGCCGCCGCTGCTATGGCGCTGCATGGCGACTACGCCGCCGGGTACCGGGCGGTGCGGCGGATCTTGGCGCTGGGCGAGACCCGCGGCTACGAGCCCGGCACCTCGCAGGCGCGCTTCCAGTTCGCTGTCCTCAGCTGCTGCTGGTTCGAGCCGATCGAAAACGGTGTCCAGGCAGCCCGCCGGGCTCGGGAGGGGCTGATCGCGGGGGGCGACCTGGCCAATGCGGGATACGCCTACCACCCGATCGTGGCGTTCCTGCTGGACTGCGCGCCAACGCTGGACAGCTGCGTCGCCGAGGTGGAGGCGGGGCTGGCGTTCGCGCGGCGTACCGGTAACGAAGAGAACGCCCAGTCGCTCCACCCTTACCGGTGGCTGGCCGGTGTCCTGCGCGGCGAAAGCTTGAGCACTGCCGACCAGGCGATCCTCATCGATAGGTACGCCGGCAACCCGCAGGCACTTGTCCACACGCACATCCAGTATGCGATCGCCGCCGCCATCTTCGGCGATCCTGCCGGTCTGGTGCGGCATGCCGAGGCGGCGATGCCGCTACTGCCGGCTCTGGTGGGAAACTACGCGACGGCCGTGGCCCGCCTGCTGCGCGGGCTGGCCCTGGCCGGGCAGGCCCGCGCAACCGATGGTGACGAGCGCGCGGATCTGCTGTCGCAGCTGGACGATGTCACGGAGTGGCTGGCCGCACACGCCGTGGACGCGCCGGACAATTTCCTGCACCTGCTGCGGCTGCTCGAGGCCGAGCGGGGCTGGGCGGCCGGCGACTTCCGCGCCGCTGTCCTGGCCTTCGACATCGCGCAGCGGGAGGTCGCGCAGCGGCCGCGGCCGTGGCATCGGGCGCTGATTGCCGAACGGACGGCCCGCTTCTACCTGGCCCACGGCGTCGAGCACGTCGGCTTTGACCTTCTCGCCCAGGCTCGCCGGGAGTACCTCGCCTGGGGCGCGACCGCGAAGGCCGCCCAGCTGGACTGGGCCTACCCGGCCCTGCACCCACGGGCCGAGGCGACCGCCGGGCCAAGCGGCGACGATCCCGGCGATCTTCCTGATCGCCGCGCCGCCGTGACGACCGGGACCATCGACCTGCTCGGCATCCTGTCCGCCTCGCAGGCGCTGAGCTCGGAGACTAGCATCGGCCGGCTGCACGCCCGCGTGGCCGAGGTGGTCAGCGCGATGACCGGCGCCACCGGCGTCCACCTGCTGCTGTGGAGCCGGGACCGGCATGACTGGCTGCTGCCCGCCCCCGGCGGCGATGTCGGCGCCGCCCCGCTCGGCGGCACGGGGCACGAACGCGCGGTTCCGATGTCGGTGCTGCGCTACGCCCAGCGGACGCGGGAGCCGCTGGTGGTAGCCGACGCTGTCGGCGACGACCGGTTCGCCCGCGATCCGTACTTCGCCGATGCCGGATGCTGCTCGCTGCTGGCCCTGCCGATCCTCAGCCGCGGCACGCTGCGGGCGGTGCTGGTGCTGGAGAACCGGCTCATCCGCGGCGCGTTCACCGCCGAACGCCTGGACGCCGTCCAGCTCATCGCCGGCCAGCTGGCCGTCTCCGTGGATAACGCCCAGCTGTATGCCGAGCTCACCACGTCACGCGCGCGGATCGTCGCTGCCGCCGACCTGGCCCGCCGGCGGATCGAGCGGGACCTGCACGACGGCGCGCAGCAGCGGCTGGTCTCGCTTGCGCTGCTGCTGCGGGCGGCCCGGGCGGCGGTGCCGCCGGATCTGGGCGGGCTCGGCGCAGACCTCGACCGGGCTGCCGCCGAGGCGACCGGGGCGCTGGAGGAGGTACGCGAGATCGCGCGCGGCCTTCACCCCGCGGTCCTGGCCGAGGGCGGCCTGCGCCCCGCCCTGAAGGCGCTCGCCCGCCGCTCGCCGATCCCGGTCGACCTGCGGGTGCGTGCGGACCAGCGGCTGCCGGAGCCGGTCGAGGTCAGCGCGTACTACGTCGTCGCCGAGGCGCTGACCAACGCGGCCAGGCACGCGCGCGCCTCGGCCGTTACCGTCGAGATCGAGGCCGACGCCGCAGACGCCGTCCTCCGCGTGGCGGTCCGCGACGACGGCGCCGGCGGCGCCGACCTTGCTCGCGGCACCGGCCTGGCCGGCCTCAAGGACCGTGTGGAGGCACTGGGCGGCCGGCTCTTCCTCCACAGCCCGCGCGGGGCGGGCACCAGCCTGCGTGCCGAGCTCCCGCTCGCCGCGAACGGCGGCGACACCTCCGGCTAGCCCAAGACCCCGCCGGCCGGAGCCTGGCAGGTGGCACGCTGGATTCATCGGCACGGCGGCTTTCGGTCTCGATGAGACATGCACGGATGGCAGCCGTAACACCCGGCCCGTTCGGGATGAATGGAATTTAAGCTCTCACCGAACGGGCGGTGGTGCACGCTCCTCCGCTCCCGGTCTCGCGATCTTCGCCGGCGATTGTGGGAACGGCATCTTTCGTCACCGGTACTCAGCATGCTTCGGGCTAGGGTGCTGTGGGCCCGGCTGCGCCGGGGCCGCGGGACGCGGATGGCCACCGTGGTCTCGTCAGCGCTGTTCGGCTCGTGGCATGTGCTTCCGTCACTCGGCATGGCCGCCGACAACGATGCGGTCGGAACTGTCGTGGGGAAGGGGCACATCCGGCCAGGTCATCTCGGTGCTGGGAACCGTCCTTTCACCGGCCTGGCCGGGGTGGTGTTCTTCGAGCTGCGGCGCCGCAGCGGCAGCGTGCCCGCGCCGGCCGGCCTGCACGGGGCGGTGAACGGGCTAGGTGTCCTGGCGGCAGCGGTGTGGGCGTGGGGTTCCCGGTGACCCGGAAAGCAGCCGGCGGACTTGATGCGCCATCGTGGCAGGCGATCATCCCCCGGCCGCGATGATCTTCCTGATGCTGGCCAGGTCCTGGCGGGTGATGCCGGCCGGCTGCATCACGGCGTTCCACCCGTCGACGTACTCGGCGGTGTAGTGGTGGCCGTGCCCGGCCGGGACACCCTGAGCGAACGGAAGGTCGGCACTGACCTGCCAGAAGGTCACCAGTGGCATCCAGAACATGCCCGCGAGCACGTCCCGGCCCGGTGGCTGGCTGATCCAGCCGGGCTCGCTGAAGATCAGGTGCGGGCTCCACCAGACGACCGGGTCCGACGGGTGCATCATGTACAGGACCCGGCTGCCTTTCCAGGGGCGGCCTGCCGGCGGTATGCCCGTACCCGGATCGTCCGCGAACCGGATACTGCGCCCGTCCTGGAAGACGGGCTGGACCTCCGGGCTGCCGGGGTCGCGGTGGTCGCTGAATTCCCGGAACAGCGTGTTGAAATTGGGCGGTCCCGTGAACAGCGTGCCAGCGGTCAGGCTCAGACCGTATTCGCCGCCGAAGGCGGCCTCGCCGCCGAAGGACCCCAGGCTTTCCCCGGCCACGAACAGCCTGGGGCGCTGGCCGGAGGGCAGCTGCGACCAGCGGCCGTAGACCGCGCCGAACAGCGCCGCGCCTGCCTCGCGCGCCTTGGACTGGTCGACCAGATAGGAAATCCACGACGGCAGGTACGAGTACTGGATCGCCACGGTCGCCGCGTCGCCGCCGCTGAGGTACTCGAAGCTGTCCACCAGCGCCGGGTCGACCCAGCCGCTGCCGGTCGTCG